>WFQB01000117.1 GCA_015487305.1 Parvularculaceae bacterium
GCGCATATGTGCCCACAGGGCTTTGGTGCAATTCGCCGAACCTGTGAGATGCACATTCATCACCGCAGCAAAATCGGCCATGTCCATTTTGGCAAAGGATTTATCCCGCAAAATGCCGGCATTATTCACGAGAATATCTACATGGCCAAAAGCGGCGAGCGCTTTTTCGACCATATCGGCAACTTCATCCATCTTTGTAACATTGGCCCCATGGGCAATGGCCTCACCCCCGGCCTGCTTAATCTCTTCGGCAACATTTTCAGCAGCACTAGCCGAACCACCCGTACCATCAACCGCGCCGCCCAGATCATTGACCACAATTTTTACGCCGCGGGCCGCCAAAGCCAGCGCATGAGAACGCCCAAGACCGGACCCCGCACCGGTGATGATGGCAACACGATTATCAAAACGAATTTCGGACAAGACCTTCTCCTGTTTTATTATTTTTCTTCAATGATTTGCAAGGCCAGCCAGCGCGCAACCAAGGCCGGCTTGTTGCTGTCTTTAATGTCTATGGTAACATCATAGGTCAACAGATATTCCCCCGGCTTGCGCTCGGCAAAATCGGCCAGCACAAAACGCCCGCGAATCTCGGCCCCCGCCATAACCGGATTGATAAACCGCAACCGGTCAAAGCCATAATTGATGCCCATCTTTGTCCCATGGAGGGTAAGGCTTGCCGTTCCAGCCAATTTAGACATTAAAGACAGGGTTAGAAATCCATGAGCCAAGGTGCCGCCAAAAGGCGTTTTTTTTGCTGCCGCCTCATCCACATGAATAAATTGGTGATCCTCGGTGCAATCGGCAAATTGATTGATACGGTTTTGATCAACGACCATCCAATCGGAAACACCTATTTCCTGACCAATCAGCGCTTTTGCCTGCTCCGGTTGTATGCTGCGCATTCTATGTCGCTCCGCTGGCGACATGGCTGTCGCTCTTTTGAAAATTGCCCCGCAACCTAGGAGTGGTGTCTGTCATTAAGCAATAAAATTGTGCAGTCATCAGGGGGTGAGGCAGATAAAATAAATTAGCGCCCTCTAATTTGTGCAACGCAACACAAAATATACCTGTGGCTTCGACAACACACCGTGACCGGATTACCTGTGTTTGCTGTTATTAACTAACACAAGTGATTGCTTGCGCTCGGCATCTGTGAAAAAACTAATTACTGGCTGTTCATGGGGCGAATTTGCTTAGGGGCATTCTTCGTAAACAGCGCATATGAGAGAATCAAAAAAGAACAACTTTTAGTGGAGGCACTGTTCGATGATTAGAAAATCAATTCTTCTGGGTACATCCATGCTAGTAGCGGCGGCAATCGCGGCACCGGCAATGGCCCAACAAGACGAAATCGTTATCACCGCGACCAAGCGCGAGCAAACATTGCAAGATGTTCCCATCGCGGTTTCTGTTGTGGCTGCAGACACAATCGAAAAAGCATCTATTCAGGATATTGGCGATTTACAATCCATCGTTCCGTCTCTGCGGGTAACGCAATTACAATCTTCCACCAACACCAATTTTGTCATTCGTGGCTTTGGTAATGGTGCCAACAATCCGGGCATTGAGCCTTCTGTTGGTGTTTTCATCGACGGCGTTTATCGCTCTCGCTCTGCTTCGCAAATCGGCGATCTGCTGGATATCGAGCGCGTCGAGGTTCTGCGCGGCCCGCAATCAACCCTGTTCGGTAAAAACGCTTCGGCTGGTGTTATCTCCGTTGTCACTGCCAAACCTTCTTTCGAGTGGGGTGGTTTTGCCGAAGCCACTTTGGGTAATTATGACACCCGCATTCTGAAAGGCCGTGTCACTGGCCCGCTCGGCGACAATCTTGCCTTCAGTCTCGCCGGTAGCGTCCGTCAGGCCGATGGCTATTTTGAGGTCATCAATCTTGACGAAAATATCAATAATCGTGACCGCTGGGATGTTCGCGCACAGCTTTTATTTGAACCAACAGACAATTTCTCCCTGCGTATCATCGCCGATCAGAGCAAGATCGACGAAGAATGCTGCGGCGTTGTCAATCTCGTAAACGGCCCAACCGGTGCGATCATCAATGCGCTGGGCGGCGATGTGTATACGGGCGATCCGTTTGACCGCCGCAACTATCTCAACTATCTGCCCAATAATGCGGTTAAAAACAAAGGCTATTCCGGTCATGTGGATTGGGAGTTTGAAAATTTCAGCCTCACCTCGATCACAGCCTATCGCAAACAATCTGCGGCATTTGACTATGATACAGACTTTACAAGCGCGGCTCTGATTGCTGAAAACTCAGCCAATCAGAACATTGACACTTTCACACAGGAGTTCCGTCTCACCTCCAATGGTGGCGGCATGGTTGACTGGCTGGTCGGTGGTTTCTACTTCGACGAAACGGTCAAATACGATAACACAATCTCCTATGACGCCGCATTCCGTCCTTATGCTGACCAATTGGTTGCAGCGCTTGGGGCACCGGGTGCTCTTGGCGGACTGGAAGCCAATCTCGGCCTGCCAGCTGGTACATTCTTTGCTGCCGGACAAGGTGGTGCTGAACAAACCGGTCAGGACAACCAATCCTACAATATTTTCGTCAACACAGATTGGCATTTGTCCGATCGCCTGACCGCAACTGTGGGCATTGCCTATGTGAATGACGAGAAGGATGTGTTTATCAATCAGACGAACACCGATGTGTTCTCGTCTTTGGATCTGGTTCAGGTTGGTTTTGGCGGTGCATTCTTTGCGCTAACTGGCCTACCGGCAACACCGGCCAATATTGGGGCTAATCCAGCAGCGGCTGCTGCGGCTGACGCGCTTAGCATCACGGAATGCTCACCAAGCAATCCACCACCAGCCTGTAACTCGGCTCTGGCTCTCAGACCTTTACAGTTCTTGGCGCCATTGGTTCCGTTTAACTCTTCATCGAGCGATAACAAAACCACTTACACAGCACGTTTGGCCTATGACATGACGGACAGCATTAATGTCTATGCGTCTTATGCCACGGGCTATAAAGCAACCTCTTGGAATCTGTCACGGGATAGCAAGCCAACCCCGGCTGAAATTCCCAATTTGACACCAACGGTTCTTGGTAACCCCAACCCGTTTGCCCGCTATGGGACAAGGCTGGCTGGTCCGGAAGATGCGAAAGTTTTTGAAATTGGTCTGAAAGGCCAGTGGGACAATTTCGCCCTTAACCTTGCCTGGTTTGACCAGACGATTGAAGGCTTCCAGTCCAACGTCTTTACCGGCACAGGCTTTAACCTTGCCAATGCTGGTGAGCAGTCAACCACAGGTCTTGAGGTTGATGCCCGCTGGACCCCATCACCAAGCCTTGAATTTACCTTTGCTGGGACTTTCCTGGATCCGATCTATGACAGCTTTGTTGGTGCCTCTGGCCCCACTGGCCCTGTCGATCTTTCCGGCACACGTCCAGCAGGTATTCACGAGACCAGCATCTCAACCGGTGCCACATGGTTGTGGGAGAAAAACGGTTATGATGGCTTCGTCCGCGCCGATTATCTCTATGAAAGCGATGTCCAATTGGTGGAAAATGTTCCTTCTTCCATCGCATCGCGTGAAGTTGGCACCTTGAACGCCAGTGCCGGCTTCTCGAAAGATGATTGGGACTTCATGATCTGGGGCCGCAACCTCAATGATGATGAATATCTCATGTCTGGTTTCCCAACTGTTGCCCAGCAAGGCAGCTTCTCGGGCTATCCAAATATGCCACGCACTTATGGCGTGACCATGCGTAAAAGCTGGTAAGTTCTTAATAGCAGGCAATCAGGACTGCCTGAAAAGAACAAGCGAGAAAATCAAAGGGCCAGCCATTAACCGGTTGGCCCTTTTTCTATGCGCTTTTGCGGCTTTGGCGTTAACCATATTTCTTTTGTTTTTTTACCTGATATTCAGGCCACCCCCTTATTCTTCTCCCATAACAAGAGGGCTGGTGTCTTTTAGGACTTAAATTGAGGGCAGATGAACAAAGTGTTTAGATTTATTAATTCGCTTTACGCGCGGCTGGCGGCGTTTGTAATCGGGCTTTTAATCCTGATGACATTTGCCTTTTCGGTTGTTGATTCATGGACAGTAACACAACGCGCGCAAGAGCAGGCCTATGATGACGCCGTTGATGATATTGATCTCATTGCCCGCGCTATTGAAGGCCGGGTTGCCACGGGCGATGTCTTTGCCGTTGCCGACCAATTAAAACGTCGCACCAATCAGTTTGAAGGGTTTGACAGCGCCTATGTTGTGTTTTTCAAATCCATGCAAAAGGTCGATCATAATGGCAATATTAGCCCTGTTGACGAGTCCTTTCTGAACAATCAGGAAGCCGCCATCTTATGGGGAGCTAATCGCTCAATCCTTGAACAAGAGCATGGTCTGGTCTTTTTTGAACCCTTGCTCCATGGCAATGATACAATCGGTGTTTTGACCGCCAATTTCAGCTATCCTGATTTTCGCACTATGGTCATTGCCGATGTTAAATCACGCATGTCCGCGGAGTTTCCTCTTTTACTAATCGCCGGATTAATTGCCTTTTTCCTTGCCCATCAGATTGCCGCTCCGGTGGTGCGCCTGTCGCGAACCGCCAATCGTTTGGCGCAAGGGGATTATAATGCGCCAGTGCCAATACAAGGGACCACAGAGACCCGCCGTCTTGGCCTTGCCTTTAAGGAAATGGCGCGCCGTGTCTCAAATTCCGTTGCCAAAGCGAAAAAATCTGCCGAAATCGCCGAATCTGCCTCACAGGCCAAATCTGAATTTCTCGCCAATATGAGCCATGAGATTCGCACTCCCATGAATGGAGTGATTGGTCTCACCGAAATTCTCTTAAACACTGATCTTGATGACAAACAGCGCGAGTTGGCCACCATCATCATGAATTCCGGCACCAGCCTCATCACTATCATCAATGATATTCTCGACTTCTCGAAAATCGAAGCCGGTAAAATGCGCCTTGCGCCAGAGCCGTTTAATCTGCGCACCTCGGTGCAGGATGTATTATCACTTGTAACAACAACGGTGAAAGAAAAAGACATTGAGCTCATGGTCGATTATGCCCCTGACCTGCCCGAAGGTTTTGTTGGCGACCCCGGACGAGTGCGGCAAATTGTGACCAATCTTGTGGGCAATGCGGTTAAATTTACCGATCGCGGCCATGTCATGGTGCGCGTTAGTGGCAAGCTTGTTGATGGCGAAAATGGCCAGACCTGCAATATACGCGTTGAAGTTGAAGATACCGGTATCGGAATTGACAATGACAAGATTGAACGGATTTTCGAAAAATTCGAACAGGCCGACAACACATCCACACGGCGCTATCAGGGCACCGGTATTGGCCTTGCCATTTCCCGCTCTCTGGTCAAATTGATGGGCGGCAAACTTGGCGCAACCAGCGAGCGCGGCAAGGGCTCTACCTTCTGGTTTACAATGCCTTTGCTGGTTGATGAAAGCGTTTGCGAGGGGCGCTATGAAGATGCCCCTTCACTGGAAGGCTTGCATGTTCTGCTGGTTGACGACAATGCCAATAACCGCCGCATTCTTATAGAGCAGACAAAACAATGGGGCATGAATCATACGGTTTGTGTCGATGCCAATGACGCCCTTGAAACCTATCGCAAGTTAAAAGCAAAGGGCAAAAATGTTGATCTCGTCATAACAGATTACAATATGCCGGAGATGAACGGCGTTGATTTTACCCATCAACTAAAAGCGGCCCCTTATTCTTATGGTGGGCCTGTGTTGATGTTATCCTCTGTTAGTGAGCGCTCAGAAGCCACCCGCGATAGTCGTGATCTTTTTGATATGTGGCTGACCAAGCCGGTGCGCGCATCGCAATTAATGGATGGTATCGCCTCGGCCTTTTATAATAATTCTGTCACTGAATTAAAGCGCAACGCGAAAGCGCTGAAGTCCGGCACCAGCGAAGACGAAACTGAAAATCAAGAGATTGATATTCTGGTTGCCGAAGATAATGTCGTCAACCAAATGGTCATTCAGACCATGTTGACCGGCAGCGGTTACAAGCTGCGCATGGTGGAAAATGGTCGTCTCGCCGTAGAGGCCTATCAGCAAAAGCGCCCTGACCTTATCATCATGGATCTGTCCATGCCGGAAATGGACGGGCTTGAAGCCACCCGTATCATCCGCAAGCTGGAAGAAGAAAATGGCCATTCAGGCTTGTCTATCATTGCCGCCACCGCCCATGTGATGGAAGAAGATCATCGCAAATGCGCCGAGGCTGGCATGAACGATATTCTGACCAAGCCGATTAAAAAAGATACCCTGACTACCATGGTCGAGCGCTGGCTGTCACCGACAATTCTGGAAAAATCCGCTTAAAATCAGGCTGCTATGTCTTGTTGACGCCAGGCC
>WFQB01000118.1 GCA_015487305.1 Parvularculaceae bacterium
AAATACTCTTGTAGCCCGTATTTACTCATCATTGTCGTAAAATTATGGCCTGCGCCTTTTAATTCGACAAGATTTGGTTTGTGCGTATTGGCCTTTTCCGCCAGCGCTTCCATAGCCGAAACCCAGTTCCGAGCGCGACAAAGACGATTGCGCCCTTGCAAGCTATCAATCTGTTTATCCGTGTTTAGCGATGACGACCGCCGCACATCCCTTGACCCGATAACCACGCTGGTTTGGCAGGCCTGCAAGCGGGAAATATCCGGCGTCAAATGCTCGCGATTCATATCTCTTTTCAAACCCAGTGGAAAAATTTCTTCCGTATCCGGCATAGTATACCAACCGGCCGCAATCAGCATCAGCTTGTCAACCTTATGCTCACCGCCGGTCAACACATAACGATGGGCAAATTGACCGCCGCCTGAAAAGCCGAGCATGTATAATTTTTCGCCCGATAGCGCTGTGCGTGACAGAAAATCCTTATAGGCATTATCAAAAGCAGCCTTAGGGCACAGACCTGTTTCATCTGCTTTTAATTGCTGGAAATGCCGAAACCGGCTTTTGTGAAAGAAGGGCGCAAAAAGGGCCACACCCATCCTGTCAGCCAGATCCCGAAACCGGAAAATCATTTCAACCGGATTGCGGTTGAGACCATGCATCACTGCCAGCGTCACTGTAATTTTATTATCCGTGCGCGGCACATAGCCAAGATAGTCCAATCCATCAGGCGATGTGAACGAAAACACCTTTCCAGCATTTAGCTGTGCCATATCAACCGCCCTTGGAAATGTTTTAACCTGTTGCATGGCTCTGCCAGCCTTTCTGTCCAACATTATCAACCCATAAAGCCGGGCGTAAAATCATCGGGATAACCCGCTCATCTTCGGAAAATTGAACCGTGTCCAGAATGGGTGTTTTTTCAAACCGCTCAAACTCCCGCATCATCAGGCTCGATTTGGTAATGGTCCCGGTGACAATAGCCGGCTTCAGCCGCATTTCAGATAGCTGGCGCAAACCCCCCATAGCTGCCAGAGGGTCCGATGCGGCCAGAATAAGACTGGTGGTCATGGAGCGCAGCATGGCTGACTCAAGCAAGATTCTGGTTTCCCGCTGCAATAAGCCATCGGCTATTTCCGCCACAATGACATCGCAATCGCTACACGTGCTGACGAGGCTCGCCAGAATTTTTTCCAACTCTTCTTGAGTCAAATTAACCGTTGACGCATGGCCGGCATCGGTAAAATCCGCCGCCGCACAAGCGCCCGCATCAAGATAATGCCAATAATCACGCCCCGATCCAGTGCCAGTAATTTTAATCGCGGCGGTACGCAGGCCATAGCGGTTAAAACTACGCACCAGCTCATTCATGGCTCTGGTCTTGCCAGCATTCATGCCGGTTCCGACAACGGTAATTAATTCCGGTTGCCGCCTTGCCAGCGGCGTTGCAACAGACAGCGCCCCATCGCTTGTATTAAGGGCGCGACCATCGTCACGACACAAAATACCAAGCGGCGTAATTTGCGTAGCGCGCCTTGCCCCGGCATGTTGGCTGAGCACTTTGGAGGCGATACCTCCCGAGGCGACCATCTGACAGGGTTTGAGATTTTCCGGCACCACGGCTTCAAATTGATCGGTCGCATAGCGATGGGCAAAGGCAAGGATAACCTCATCTCCGCGATATAATGTGCAGCGACGACCATTGATCAATTCAAGGCGACTGTGATGGCCAAGATTGTCAATCCGCGCCAAGCAGATATCCCCGGCGACCGGCGCTCGGTTCAAATCCAGACGCGTGGCCTGCTCCAATGCTACCCGACGGGTTACGAATGACCGTCTGGCCCCCTTCAGCCGGGATTTATCAATTGAGGGCATTTTCACTCCAATTCATACTAACCAACATCATTCTCGACAGTCGTCCCGAAACGAAAAACCCTGACCACCGGACATGAACCTCACGTTAAAAAGGCGCGATCTTCACAGGGATAACGGGACAGAAAGCGGATTATTCCCTCACTAGTTAAGAATAATTCGTAACCTTCTAATAAACCCCTTCATCCCATTGTTTTTGAATAGTTTTTTTAATTTTCAGAATAATTTCCGATGACAAGGCCGATAAGCCCTGGAGCCATCATCTAAAGGCACAGGATTGGTCTCAATATCTCGTTTAATGCAAAATCTGCAAAACATCTGTATTGAAAATCACTAATTATGGTTGCAATGCGTGTCATGTCGCGTTTTCATGCGACAGAACGAGGAACCTATAATGCGAAGAATAATCATTCTCAACAAAAGCCCCTATTCAAACCAGCCCTCACCCAAAAACAAACACGGGGCGCAAAATCGGGCGGGCCATCGGGCAAAATTGGCTATGAGCTGCATGGCCTCACTGGCCCTTTTCGCAATGATGGCAAGCCCCGCCACCGCACAGAGCAAAACCAAGACAGACAAATCGCCTTTCTCATTGCGGGTCACTATTGGCGCTGAATATGACAGCAATGTTTCTGTGGATTCCATCGACCAAACCACCAATATTGGTGACAATTCGGCATTGTTTAAGGCCAAGGCCAATTATAAAATGCCGCTCGGCAATGATACGGACCTTAAGCTTGGCTATAGCTTTTCCCAATCCAGCCACGAAACTTTTTCCAATTTCGACATTCGCTCACAAATGGCCAGCGCAAATCTTGTCCATGATTTTGGCCCCTTCAAAGCCGGCCTTGCTTATCGCCATTCAAACGCACAGCTTGATGGCGAAGATTTTCTAACTTTAAAACAAATCTCGCCCTATATTTCCGGCTTTGTCGCTAAAAAAGTTTTTATCCGCACTAGCTATACACAAACCGATAAAAGCTTCGATAATCGGCCCGTGCGTGACGCAGAATCACGCATGCTTGGCGCTGATGCTTATTTCTTCCTGCGCGGTATTCGTCGTTATTGGATCATTGGCTATAAGCGCGAAAATGAAGATGCTATTGGCCCGGAATTTGACTTTGACGCCAATCATTTTCGAATGAAATATCAGCAGCGCTTTGTCGTTGGCGGTAAAGATTTAAAAATGGCGCTGGGCTGGCGTTATGAAGGGCGCGCCTATAATGGCATGACCCCATCAATAAACATGATCCGCGAAGATAATCGCAACCGCTATCAGGCGGAGATAGAATATCCCCTGACCCGCTCAAGCTTTGTCCAGTTGGAATTAGAGCGCGCGGATTATGATTCAAACCTGCCCTCAGCCGATTACAATCAAAATCTCGCCGTTGTCAGATTCGGTTTTGAATTTTAGCCATACAAAGGACGGTCAGAACCGCCAACCTCAATGCCCGTCCTCAGGCAGTAGAGGGTGGATCAAACCATATCCATAGACCTGATCAAATCCGGTTTTGCCCAAATCCTCTGCCCGCATTTCCAGCTCATAAAGCGTGTTCTCATTTAATTCTCCCGCCCCTTTAAGCGACACAGCAATAGCCGCTGTCACAAAGGGCGTTGCCAGCGAGGTTCCCGAGGAGCGCACCCATCCGCCACCCGCCTCTGCGTGAAGAATATCAACCCCCGGGGCTGCAAAATCCACATGCTCCCCACGATTGGCCAGGCGATAAATTTTCTTGTCATCAGCAATCGCCGTTACCGCAATAACCTCATCATAGGCCGCCGGATAAAGGGGGCTGGCCGTTGGTCCCTGATTGCCAACAGCAGCAACAATTGTCACGCCCCGCTCTTTGGCCCGCATAATCGCCCCGCGCAAAATCGCATTGGGCGGACCCGTCAAACTCATATTGACAATCGGCACCTTATTTTCAGCCATCCAGTTAATAGCTTTTACCAGACTGATAGTGCTGGCCGCCATGACCTCATCTTCTGTCAGAAAAAATACCGAGGCGGCATAAATATGCGCCGACGGCAACAGACCACGAAAATTATCACTTACCCCGGCAAGCACCGACACAATCGCCGTTCCATGCTCTTGCGGCTGCGGTAATCCGCTGGCAACGAAATCCTGCAAAGTCAAATTGGCATTTTCAATCGCCGGATGGTCCGTTTCAATCTTGGTATCTATAACCCCCAGAGAAAGACCGCTGCCATTTACCGGATAGGAATAATTGATCATCGCACCGGGAGAAGAAAATGATTCCGCAAAGGCTTTTCCGACAATATTGGGAGCATAAAAATGATTATAATCCACCTGAATATCAGGCGATGCTGCGCGAATAATCTCATTGGTCGCGTTTAAGTCAAAATTTTCCGGCGCCTCACTGCGCACCAGAACCAGACCCAATCCCTCAAGATATTCAAGTTTCTCAACCGCAAAACCCTCGGCAATCAAATTCTCAATGGCTTTTGGCGGGGCCAACATCAACCATTCATCCTGCCCAATGCGATTACCCTCAGCATCAAAGGTCATTGCGACGACCTTGCTTGTAATGGTTTGCAAGGCCTTTTCTTCAAGATTTGCTATTGGCGGAAATTTTGAATGGACGGTTTCACCCTCTTCCTCACCTTCTTCTTCACCTTCTTCCTCGCCATCGGCTTCGCCTTCTTCCTCTTCTCCCTCGTCTTCACCCTCTTCTATGCCGTCTTCAATTTCACTTTCGACCTCGTCCTCAACCTCATCTTCCCCATCATCTTCCCCATCATCCTCAGCATCGTCCTCGGACTCATCCTCAACATCGTCTTCTATGTCATCTCCGGCATCGTCTTCCGCATCATCCTCGGCATTGTCTTCTGCATCATCTTCTGCATCATCCTCAGCATCATCTTCGACATCGTCTTCCGCATCATCCTCAACATCATCTTCCGCATCGTCCTCTACGTCATCCTCAACATCATCTTCCGCATCGTCCTCGGCGTCATCCTCGGCATTGTCTTCGACATCATCTTCCGCGTCATCTTCAACATCGTCCTCTACGTCATCCTCGACATCGTCTTCAACATCATCCTCGGCGTCATCTTCCGCATCGTCCTCAACATCATCATCCACATCATCT
>WFQB01000119.1 GCA_015487305.1 Parvularculaceae bacterium
GGCATTATCTGGGGGGCAAACCGGGGGGTAGAGGGGCTAAGTTGGGGTCGATGGGAACTGTTTCTGCCCGTTATAGTCGTAGCATATATTTTTCCTGTGTTGATTTGGGGTGTCCTGAACCGGCCTTGCAGGCGGCGTTTCCAAATGCACCTGAATGTTTCAATGATCCAACGGCGCGCTATGACAATAACCTTTTGATTGACATGCTGCATGCGGCTGAAAAAGCCACTGGCAATAGTGCTATTGGTTTGCAGGCGGGCAGCCAGTTTCGACCGTCAACTTTTCTTGATATCGGCTATGGGCTAATTGCCTGTCAGAATTTAAGAGAAGCGCTTGCCTTTAACTATCAATACCAAAGATTGACGCAGGAAATTGGCCGCACCTCGGTGGTGGCCGATGGCGATATTGCCCGCATTAAATGGCGCACGCTGATAGAGGATGCTGAATATGTGCGGCCGGTAACGGAAGCGGCTTTTGCCGGCTATGCGGTGCTGGGCCGGTGGCTTACCTGGGATAGTAAAGCCAAGGTTCGCGCCATGTATTTTCGGCATGATAAAGTTGCCCATGGGCAGCTATGCGAATCTCTTTTTCAGTGTCCGGTCTATTTTAATGCCGACCAAGATGTGATGGAGCTGGATGTGGAAACGCTTTTGCGACCAATGCCACAAGCCAATGCAACATTGCTCGCCCATTTGCGGGTTAGGCTGGACCGGGCGCTTACGGAATTTGAAGAGGGTGTGGGGGTTCGCTCGCGAGTGCGCGATATTATCCAGCAATTATTGGGCGATGCCAATGATGGCAGTGCTGGCCCGGATTTGATCAATGTGGCGGCTATTTTGAACATGAATGAGCGCACCTTGCGCCGTCGTCTGGCCGAGGAGGGGATTACATTTCGTCAGGTTTTGACCGAGGCCCGTCAGGAGGCTTGCGAGATTTACTTAAAAGAGCGCCGTTGGTCGGTGGCCGAGCTGGCGCAAATGCTGGGCTATTCCGAACATTCCGCCTTTAGTCGGGCGTTCAAGAAATGGTTTGGCATGCCGCCTTCGCAATATGTTGGTTAAGGATAAATTATGAGCGCTCTCGCCAAGCGGCAAAAATTCCGCTAGAGCATGATATTGTTTTATTGAAACCGATGGCATGCTCTAGCTTTTTGTTTTCGCATGTCTTCTCCCAAAACCGGCTTCCACTTTTGGGAGATATGCTATAAGCCCAAAATTATGACAGGACGTATTATCACAGCGCGCCATGGGCGCCCGGATCTTTGCCGCCGCCAGCGTATTTCTGCGGCTGGCTATGGCACATGGTGGCAGATGTATGAAAAATCCGGATTGGTAGCAGAAGAAGGCCCGCCAGCCTCTTTGGTGGATTTAGCAAGCCAAGCCGAAACTGTGCTGTCGTCAAATATCACCCGGGCTATTGAAACAGCGGCCCATGTGACCAAGGGCAAGCGTGAAGTGGCGCAAGATCCGCTTTTCGTTGAGGCCCCTTTGCCACCACCACCGGTGCCATGGATCAAATTGCGCCCCGGCACTTGGGGGGTGATCTCGCGGTTTTTTTGGGCCTTTGGCTATAATGTCGATGGCATGGAAAGCAATGATGAGGCTTGGCAGCGAATTTCAAAGGCCGCAGATAAATTGATTGACCATGCACAAAAGGGGGATGTTCTGGTCTGCGCCCATGGCTATTTTAACTGGATGCTGGATCGCCATCTGCGCCATAAGCGCGGTTGGGAGCGTGTTGGCCATAGTGGCGAAAACGATTATTGGTCGCACCGTATTTATCAGCCGCCTGCAATAGAAAACAGTGCCACCGAAGATTTATCAACGGCACCGGCAGAATAGTGGAAAGAAGATTATGGCAAAAGCAAAAGACATCGCCGGGTTGAACTTTGAAACAGCCCTTGCCGAGCTTGAAGAAATTGTCAAAAAACTTGAAAGCGGTGAGGCGGCTTTGGAGGAATCCATCACTCTTTATGAGCGCGGCGCGGCCTTAAAAGCCCATTGCGAAAAAGTGCTTCAGCAAGCCCGCGAAAAGGTAGAAAAAATTATCATTGCCGATAATGGTTCGGTTGCAGCCCAAGAAGCAGATTTCGATAATTAGCGCCTGATAATAATCGCCTCAAACAGAAATAAGCGCTTAAATAAAAAACCGCCAACCGGAAACCCGGTTGGCGGCTGCTTTTTATAGCTACTTTTTCTAATGTTTAGAAATCATATCCCAAACGAACATACCATGATCCACCTTCGTAATTAGCAGCACTGCGGCGCGGATATTGAAGGCCGACGCTTAAGCGGTTGGCATTTGGTGGGCCAACCTCGTCGATGAATGTATCAAATACATTCACGCCACCAGCAGCAATCGTCATTTGATCGGTGACTTTATAAGCCAGCTCCATATCAAAATAGATTGTTGCATCAATCTCCGCTGACGGATTGGTCGCTGCACCAATGGTGCCACGCTCATCATAATGGCTACCATAATAGTTACCGCGTGCCATGAAGTTCCAGCGATCGCCAAACCCAGTATTGGTGGTCGCTACGAAGCGAAGATTAGGATAGTTGTTTTCAATATCCTCAACGATGGAATCGCTCACCGGCTGAATGCCGCCAACGAGACGCTGTCCGACAACGTCAATTTTGCTGTAATTGGCAGCAAAAGTAACATCTGTGGAAGCATTTTGCCCCCAATCGAAACCAGAGGTCCACACAAGATCAACGCCTGACGAAACAATATCAAGAGCATTGGTGTAGAAGGAAATTGTAGCACCGGCTAAAGTTGGATGCGGAATATCGCCAGTGCGATAAATGCGATCGTCAACTTCGATCCGATAGAAGTCAACGGTTAGGTTGGAGCTACCAGCAATATCTGCGGTAAAGCCAACGCTATAGTTGGTTGCTTCTTCTTCCTTCAATGGTGCACCACCGACAGCCAGCGCCAATGGGCTGGTTGGTGGAATAAGACCTTCTTCTGTTTGCAGGCCTGTGGTGCCATCAAAAGTGGTGATGGTTGAACGCAAGTTTGACTGGCCCGGTGTTGGTGCGTGGAAGCCCGTGGAATAGGCGCCGCGCAGAGCAAATGTATCGGTCACATTATAACGTGTGGCCAATTTCCAGTTCAACGTATCGCCAAAATCTGAGAAATCTTCAAAGCGCAATGCATATTGCACCATCCAATTATCACTAATGTCTTGCTCGACATCTACATAGAGGGCGTAGTTGTCACGGCTGAACTCGCCGCTATCTTGTGGCTTGAAACCACCAAAGCCGTTTGAGCCAGCACCGAAATAGGAGTTTGGCTCACCAGCAATAACGGTGAAAGTTTCGTCACGCCATTCAGCACCAAAGGCGAGATTGACAGTGTCGGATAATGGCATGGAGAAATCGGCATTAAAGTTTAATTCAGCCTGCTCTAGGGCACCAACATCGAAATCGCGTTGGGCGGGCTGACCATTGACTAGACCAAGATCCGGATTCAATGTGTTGTTGAGGAAATAGTCCAGCTTGTTACGGCCATAGCCAATACTGAAGTCATAGGACATATCATTTCCGACAAACACACCTCTTAAGCCCGTTACCGCACTAAAGTCTGTTTGTGCGCCATCGAGATAAGGGGTGTAACCGGCCTGCAGACCTGTAAAGCCAAGAGCGTTCAGAGCCTGAATGGTGGAGTGGCCTGGATTGCGATAGAAGAAGCGATAACGGCCATCAGCATCAGCATAATTACCGAAGGCATAAAGCTCAGCATTATCGCCTATATCAACACCCGCCGAAGCGAAAAAGCGCAGAGCTTCCGTTTGCGGACGACCCCAGGTTTGAACCAGCGGTGCATCGCCAAACGGTGAATCCGCACCAACACCGGGAACACCGGCATCAATCAGGGCTTGTGCATCCGGGCGTTGAATACCCCGTGACAATGCATCATTGCTCACATATTCCCCTGTAAGATTGATATAGCCATTGTCGCCTAGGGGCAGACCAATATTGGCGGAATAAGAAGAGCTGTCTTCGCCTTCATAGAAACGGCCATAACGGGCATTGATCTCGCCGCCTTCGGAGGCATCTCTGGTGACAAAATTGATAACACCAGCAATAGCATCAGCACCATATTGTGACGAAGCACCGTCACGCAGAACTTCAACACGTTTCAAAGCAACGCCTGGAATCATACCAATGTCAGAGCCATGGGCACCATTACCGGCCGCCGGTGCGAAAAGCTGCACAAGGGCTGTACGGTGACGACGTTTGCCATTGACGAGAACCAAAGTTTGGTCAGGGGCTAGACCGCGCAAAGAAGTCGGGCGCACAAAAGCGCTACCATCACCGGTTGCCGGGGTTGCGGTATAAGACGGCACCAGCGCTTTAAGATTGTCAGTAAGGTCAGCTGTATTGGCGAGATTATTAAAATCCTTACCGCTGATTGTATCGACTGGTACTGGCGAATCCATGGCCGTGCGTGGCTTGGCGCTGCGTGAACCAAGAATGACGATTTCGTCATTGCTGCTGGCCCCTTCATCTTGAGCCAGTGCAGCCCCTTGGGTCATCATCACGCCGCTGACCCCAATCGCCGAAGCGCTGAGCATCAAGAGTGATCGTTTAATTCGGTTTTTCATTTTCGTTTCCTTTTCCCCTTCCTCTTTCATTTATCTTCTTTGAGAGATAGTCATTTTGGAGAGGTTAGTTTCAGTTGTAAGTTCCTAATGATTTTCTGACATATCAGATATCTGAGATATCAGAATTCCAGTTCAATATACGGTCATGTTCACATTTCGAGAGATGACCGAACAAGCGATAATCACTCGCAAAATCTCCTTTGCTGTTTCAATTCATACCAAATAGCCTCCTTACATCAGAAGCGTCTGCACAATGTCTACCGGCCTTCATACCAGCCAGACAGGCATGGCGCACCAATTCATCATTTCCTGAGGCCAAAGATCCGTCAGGCTGCCAGATATTGTTTTCAAATCCCACTCTGACATGCCCCCCCATTTGTGCGGCAAAATCTGCTGCCTCATATTCGCCCTTGCCAAAACAGCATACAGACCAAACAATATTCGGGGAAGAAGTAAAGGATGTGAGACAGAGCGGAAATTCAAACTGTGTCTTTCCTGTCATTGAATAAGACCCCAAAACCAAAAGCACATAGCAGGGTGTGCTAAAGGCTTTCTTTGTGTGCAGCGCACAAAACAAATCCGCATCTCGATTATCATAAAGAATGATTTGCGGAAAAATCCCCGCTTCACTCATCCAGTTAAAAAACTTGATGGTCTCGCCAATAAATTGTGGCCCGGGGCAAATTTCACGCAAGGCAATGGAAACCGCTTCCGGACGCAGGGATTTGACCAGCGCCATTTGCTGTTCGCGATCATATTGCCCGCAAGATTCTGTTGTCACCTGAATGATAAGATCATCGCCCACTTGATCGCGAATGGCCAAAATCGCCTTTTCATAGCGCCCTTGGTCAAGGCTATGGCCGCCCTGATCATCGCGCACATGCAAATGAATAATGCTCGCACCTGCTTCAACAATCTCGCCAGCGCATAATGCAATTTCCTCCGGAGTGATGGGCAGTTTGGGATGGTCTTTTTTGGTCCGCCTTGCACCGTTCAGGGCGCAAGTGATGATAAATTTATTGGTCATCAAAAACCTCCGCAATTACGGTTTGGAGCTTCTCCACCAATTCTTCAAAATGTCTCGGCTTGGCGATATAGGGCGGCGCTAATAAAATATGCGCGCTTAAACCATCTTCTATGCGCCCGGCGCCGGGATAGCAGATCAGCCCATATTGCATGGCTGTATTTTTTATCCGTGCGGCAATTTGCGAGGGGTTTTTCAAAGGAGTTTTGCGGGCTTTATCGGCGACCAATTCAAGCGCCTGAAAAAAACCACGCCCTCTTATATCGCCAATATTGGGATGGTCACCAAAAGCATCACGCAGATTGTTTTGTAAAGCTGAGCCTTCCTGCCGCACCTTGTTGATCAGATTTTCCCCGTCAAGAACGTCAAGCACGGCAACCCCGGCCGCACAGGCATTGGCATGGCCCATATAGGTATGACC
>WFQB01000120.1 GCA_015487305.1 Parvularculaceae bacterium
ATCGTTGTATGAGATTGGCCGTTCAATCTTGCCCCGGTCGGTTGTCCTGCCAGCTTTCCAGCCTGCGCGGGTCCCCTCGACCGCACCAAGACCCGATCAATGGGAGAAACAGAGCTGTCCCAATTTTTCATCAAATGGGAGGCAAAACGCTGGGTCACTTGCGTGGCCTTGAAAGAACTTGAGGTCGACAGCACCAGACAATGTTCTTCCAATTTTTCCAAAGCCAAATCCCCCAGCCAGTTTTTATAAGCAGGATCGCCAACATCCCGCCGCACCCGCCGTTTGCAATTCTCAAACTCTTCTACAAAAATTTTATCGTCCGACATTTATGAACCCCAAATACGCGCCCTCATCAAAAGAATTAAGACGCAGAAGCTATCTCGGCCTTGGCCGAATTAAAATTAAAACTCGCTTTTCGAATGTGTGGCCATTATCAGGAATGGCCGAGCACTTGAATTTGGGTAGTTTTGAAACCCCTTACATCAAGGTTTATTTACCCCGTCGCGCTCATCTTTTTGCTTAGACGAAAAACCCGCCATTATGGCTTAAGACTGTCGCGCGCAAATTATCGGTTAAAGCCCCGGTCGCAATAAAAGTAGATTGCTCGGCTTTCGGCGATAATCATTGCCCCCAAGCTTCAAATCATCAAACTTCCCAACACCCGGTTTCACACTATCAGCTTTAACACTGATCACCCGAATTGCTGTCGCACCAATTGGAGAGGAAGTTCTTAAATTCATTTTCAGCCCGCTTTCTTTGTTTAATTTTTTAACTTTTATTTCGCAGATTTGCTTTTCATGTTTCCAGACAGTTTTGGCAGCTTTTCCGCCGCTTACGCTCAATTTTCGCCATCAGATCAGGGTTGCAAAACCACTTACAAAACAGGTCATCCCATCGACCATGGCTTTTGCCAAAAAAGTCCTGGGCATTACCCCTTCAGATGCGAAACGCGAAGTCGCTAAGATCAAGATAGTTCCCTTTACGAACACATCTTAAAACGCCAACACGCAACAACCATCACATCTAATAGAAATCTGATATTGATACGCGACAAACTCGTCGAAACACCCCCGACAAACACTTAAAACAACTCTTTTTTACACTCGACTCCGTCACACTCCACTGTCACTCGTCGTTTCTCTCTTTACCCGTTACGCCACACATCTGTTACGCCATACATTCCGACGCAACATATTTGTCGCATAAAAAGTCACCGCATCTGAGTTTTTTTACAACCTTGCAGCAGGCCGCAAAAATTTCACAAAAAGATTCCGTCCCCGTAAGCCACAGCCCGATGCATTTGCATCAAAGACCTACTTGGAAACAAATATTTAAGTCACTCATGAACGCCGCAACACACGACAAAACCAGCCAATGATTTGGGCCCGCCAAAACAGATTTGGCAAAACAGAACTGCGCTCCACACATAAAATAGTCGCGCTTTACGCAGTCCAGCCGGTCAATACAAACAAAAGACTGTGATAAAATAAAACCCAAAAAAGAAACTAAAGGCGACAGCACCCAAACGAAATTTTTTAACACCATGCAAGCCCAGCATTTCCTGCAAAACTGGCCCCTGCAAACCCGGCTTAGACCTCGGCGTAAAAAGCGAACCTATCAGGCTTTTGCCAAACCATCTCGTTGCACGATTGACACATCCTTTAAACCCTTTTCCTTTAGACATTTTCGTTTTCCAGCCCTCATTCTGAAATTGCGATATTTCATCACCATATTCGAATGCGGCTTTTAAGCCCACTATCTTAAAACCCAACTTAAAACCCAAACTTCAAAGTCTAAGCCTTAAGACACAAGCCACTGAAAACCTTTCCCGCCTTGAACTTTCGCCATTTCCAGTTTTCGGACCAAACTAGACCCTAAACATATGCAACAACGAACATGGCAACAAAAAGAGCCCGCGCAAAAAGTGTCAGCCTCTAATGTATCAGTTACTCAAAGTGTCGGTTTCTTGAAATGTGAGTATCTAAAGGATAAGCGTTAAAAGCATCATTTTCCAAAAGGCGACATTTAAAAACAAACATCATTTCAAAATGCCAGCGTTAAAGATGTTGGTGCTAAAAACTATTCCCGTTTATTTCTTTCCTTCCTTGTTTTCCATCTTTGTTATCACGTCTTTGGTTGCATTTTCCTCCCGGTCATCAACCTTAAAGAGATACTATGGTGAAGAATTGTCTGGCGCAAGAGATGCGCTCCAGTTTTTTTCATAATAAGAAATTTTTTTTGTTTGACATGTTCAGATTCAAAACCTTACAGCGTTTTGCTGAAAAATTTTTTATCCATCCCTGATAATTTTTTTAATTTGTTATTCTTTTATAAAGGCAAGCACGCTTCAGGCGTTCATTTGATTTGCATCAAACATTTCACGCCATGGATCAAGTTTGGAGACGTTATAAAAAAACACCGACTAACCTATGGCCAATCGGTGCTCCGTATACTGATGTAACTGGTTTGTGCCGTTAGGCAGATAGCGCCTTGATCCGGCTCGACAAACGCGACATTTTGCGCGCCGCCATTTTCTTGTGGAACAAGCCCTTACCCGCCGCACGCATCAATTCTGGCTCGGCAGCACGAAGGGCTTCGCGCGCATTTTCGCTATTACCGGCAGCAATAGCTTCTTCAACCCGGCGCAAATAGGTGCGCACACGGGTGCGGCGGCTCTTATTGACTTCTGTACGGGCCGCGATTTTGCGGATCATTTTCTTGGCGGACGATGTGTTTGCCATCTTGGATTTTTTCCATCTGTTCAATTCTTTTAGGAAGGCGGTGTATAGACCCCGAAAAATGGGTCGTCAACAGGGTTTTTGCTGATAGCACATAATGCCCTGAACGGCCCATTTTATGCTGTTCCAAACCCCTTTTCACAGGTCCCTCAAAGCCCGACTGGCCTCAGCGCTGGCAGCCCCCGCAAAAGAAGGTTGAGCGCCCGCTTTGAACAATCCGTCTGACGTGTTTTCCACATTTGGGACAATCCTCCCCGGCCCGGTCATAAACCGCAAATCCATGTTGAAAATAGCCCAAAGCCCCATCCACCTGCGCATGATCGCGCAAAGACGACCCTCCGGCCTCTATCGCCCGCGCCAAAATCGCCTGAATGGCCGCCACCAGCCGCTCCCCGCGCACCGCCCCGATAGAAGAAGCGGCCCGGCGCGGCGATATTCCGGCCTGCCATAAAGCCTCACAAACATAGATATTGCCAAGACCTGCGACAATTTTCTGGTCAAGCAGTGCCTGTTTAATGGCGGTTTTGCGCCCTTGCAGCCGCTCCGCCAGCACCGGCCAGTTAAACCCATTACCCATCGGCTCTGGCCCCATAGTGGCAAAATGGCGCGATTGCGCCAACCCCTGCTCGCTGGCCATATCCATAAAACCAAAGCGGCGCGGATCATTATAAACGATCTCACAGCGCCCTTTTGGCCCGTTGAGACAAAACACCACATGATCATGGGCGAGAATACGCGGCTTTTGCCCGGCACCAGCATATTTAGCCGCCTCAACCACAAATCGCCCCGACATCCCCAAATGCGAAATTACCACCGAACCGCCAGATAGATGGACAAGCAGATATTTCGCCCGCCGATCCAGCCGAGTAATGGTCTGGCCAATCAGGCGTTTTTTGAAGTTTTTAGGAAAAGGGAAGCGTAAATCTTCGCGATTAAGGCGTAAATCAACAATCCGCGCCCCGGTCATGAAGGGCGCAAGCCCGCGCCTGACGGTTTCAACCTCCGGTAGCTCCGGCATGGTTCAAATCCAGCGCCGCACGCGAGATTTATAATCATCCCAAACCTCGCCAAAACGCGCCCGCAAATGCGCCTCTTCGGGCTTGATTTGAAATTCCTGCAAAATAAAGACGGCCAGAATAGCAAATATATAAAGCAATCCAATACCGGCAATCATCCCAACCCCTATCAGGATCATTATATTGCCCACATAAATCGGATTGCGAGAATATTTGAACGGCCCGTGATCAACCAGATTTTCCGCCGGCTTGGTTGGCATGAGATTGGTTTTGGCCGCCGCAAAAACCCGCGCCGCCCAAATATCAATCGCCAGAGCCATCACCACCAAGGCCCAACCCAAAATCTTCAACCCAATCAAGGAAGTAAATGACAGAGCCAGCATCGGTGCATAATTTTTTAAAAGAAAGGCAATAACCAACATCACCACCACGGTTACCGGCGGTAGCGGGAAATTATTGGGGCGGTCCTTAATATCATCGGCCATATTTTTCGTCTCCAAAACAGAAAAACCACTATCGTCTAATCCGCCCCAAAATGCAAAAACACCCCGCACCATAAGGGTGCGGGGTGCCTTTTGTTTCACTAACAAAAAAGAAGCAGCCTATTCGTCGTCTTTTTTGTCACCACCAAGGGCCGCACCGAGAATATCACCCAAGGATGCACCACTATCAGCAGAACCAAACTGCTCAACAGCTTCCTTCTCGTCGGACATTTCCTTAGCTTTAATGGAAAGACCAATTTTGCGGGAATTACGGTCAAAAGATGTAATGCGCGCATCCACCTTGTCACCAACCGCAAAACGCTCAGGGCGCTGCTCATTGCGGTCGCGAGACAGGTCGGATTTGCGAATAAAGGCTTTTGGCCCATCATCACCACCAACGCGCACTTCAATACCGCCGCTTTCAATAGAGGTTACTTCGCAAGTAACATCCAAACCGCGACGCAACTCACCGGCCGCATCCATGGGATCGCCATCAAGCTGCTTAATACCCAGAGAAATGCGTTCTTTTTCCGGATCAATATCAAGGATTTTCGCCTTGACCATATCCCCTTTGTTAAAGTCCTGAATAGCTTCATCACCAGAGCGGTTCCAGTCAAGATCTGACAAATGCACCATGCCATCCATATCGTCGGAGATACCAACAAACAGACCAAACTCGGTGATGTTTTTGATCTCGCCTTCAATTTCCGAGCCAACCGGATATTGGTCAGCAAAGCTGTCCCATGGATTGGACTGGCACTGTTTCAGCCCCAGCGAGACACGACGCTTGGTTTCATCAACTTCCAGCACCATCACTTCTACTTCCTGCGAAGTGGAAACGATTTTGCCCGGATGAACATTTTTCTTCACCCAAGACATTTCCGAAACATGAACAAGACCTTCAATGCCTTCTTCCAACTCAACAAATGCACCATAATCGGTGATATTGGTGACCTTGCCGCTGAATTTGGTGCCAACAGGATATTTCGCAGCAACGCCTTCCCACGGATCCGGCGCCAGCTGTTTCATGCCGAGCGAGATGCGGTGGGTTTCAGGATTGATTTTGATGATCTTGACCTGAATAGTGTCATTAACATTCAAAACCTCAGACGGGTGATTGACTCGGCTCCAACTCATATCGGTCACATGCAGCAAGCCATCAACGCCCGGTGCCAGCTCAACAAATGCACCATAATCGGTGATGTTTTTGACAATACCATCGCGCGTATCGCCTTCATTCAGGTCGCGCACGACCTCGGAACGCTGCTCGGCGCGATCTTCTTCAAGAATGGCACGGCGCGAAACAACAATATTGCCACGACGGCGATCCATTTTCAAAATTCTGAAAGGCTGTGTGATATTCATCAACGGTGTCGCATCGCGCACCGGACGAATATCCACTTGTGAGCCCGGCAAAAACGCCACCGCGCCGCCAAGATCAACCGTAAAGCCACCTTTGACGCGGTTAAAGATAATACCTTCAACGCGCTCTTCAGCTTCATATTGTTTTTCAAGAGAGGTCCAGGCTTCTTCGCGACGTGCTTTTTCGCGAGAAATAGAGGCTTCCCCATTGGGACCCTCAATGCGCTCGACAAAGACTTCCACTTCGTCGCCGACATTTAAATCCAATTCTTTGCCCGGCTGGGAAAACTCTTTTAACGGCACCCGGCCTTCCATTTTCAGGCCAACGTCAACAATCGCAACGTCTTTTTCGATGCCAGTGATAATGCCGGTCACTACGGTATTATCAAAACTTTTACGGCCAAGAATTGAGGCCTCAAACATTTCTGCGAAATCATCGACAGAAGGATTCATTGTTTCAGACATAGATAATGTCTAGTCTCCGTTCAATTGCTGTATTTGCCTACCGGTTGGTTCCGGCGGTCTACCCTAAGGGATCCTGTCGCGCTCCTAAAAATCAAGGAGAGGCCCGGGCGGTCAGCTAGCTAAAAAATGCAATCATGGCAGGGGATCAACCACAAACAAACAACAGCTTCAAACGAAGCGATATGTCGTTTAAGCGATTATTTTAAAATCCCTTGACAAATCCTCCGCAAACCTGGGTCAATCATGCGGCCATGCTGCCGCGACGGGTCGGGATATAGCCCCGCAAAGCCTTGAAGGCAAGGGGTTTTCCGCTGAAATCAGGCGGCTTTCAGGCGATTATCCACCAGTCTTTGAGCCCGGGCAAAGACCTCATCGGCCGTCAGGTGCGAGGTATCTATTAGCTCCGCCTCCGGGGCCGGGCGTAAAGGGGCTGCATCGCGCCCGGAATCGCGAGCATCGCGGCGTTTTAAATCATCTAAAACCTGCTCAACAGAAATCCCGGGGCTGGAAAGGCGCAATTCCAGCCAGCGCCGCTCGGCCCGCACTTCGGGGCTCGCTGTGATATAAAATTTGATCAGCGCCTCAGGGCACACAATTGTGCCAATATCGCGCCCATCCAGCACCGCTCCGGTAAACCCCGCAGGCGGGTTATGGGCAAAATGGCGCTGAAAATCGAGCAAAGCGGCCCGCACTTCCGGCATGGCCGCCACCAGCGAGGCAGCGCGGGCCACTTCAGCTGTGCGGATATCCGCCTCATGAAACTGTTCTAATGAAAAATTGCGCGCCACTTCGGCGGCGGCGGCCTCATCACGGGGCTCTTTACCTTTGGCCAGCACCAGATATCCAACCCCGCGATATAAAATTCCTGTATCCAAATGGGCAAAACCATAAAAATTCGCCAGCCTTTTGGCGAGCGTTCCCTTGCCCGAGGCCGCAGGCCCATCAATGGCAATAATTATGGAGGATTTTTCCGAGGTCATCGGGGGCGCATTTAGCCCTATCTTCGGGTGAAGGGAAAGCAAAACTTCTAACTATCATCAGGTTTTTGGTTAACGCTGCCTTCCCCCATTCCAAAACCACCTAACCCTGGCTACACTCGCCCCATGTTTGTCCAGTTCTTCCACACTCTGAAATCTGTCGGCCTGCCGGTCTCCTTGCGCGAATATCTGACCTTGATGGAGGCCATGAGCAAAGACCTGCCAGAGCGCTCGGTGGAAAATTTCTATTATCTCTCCCGCGCCAGCCTCGTCAAAGACGAGCGCCATCTCGACAAATTTGACCGTGTCTTTGCCGAACATTTCAAAGGCATTGAAGGCAATCTCGATGATTTACTCGCGCAGACCGATATTCCAGAAGAATGGCTGCGAGCGCTATCTGAAAAATATCTAAGCGAAGAAGAAAAGGCTGAGATCGAAGCCCTTGGCGGCTGGGACAAGCTCATGGAAACCTTGAAAAAGCGCCTTGAAGAACAAGAAAAGCGCCATCAGGGCGGCAATAAATGGATTGGCACCGGCGGCACATCGCCCTTTGGTCATGGGGGCTATAATCCTGAAGGCATACGCATTGGCGGCAAATCCACCCATAAGCGCGCCGTGAAAGTATGGGAAAAGCGCCAATTCAAAAATCTCGATGACAAGGTCGAAATTGGCACCAGAAACATTAAAATCGCCTTGCGCAAATTACGCCAGTTTGCCCGCGATAGCGCCCAAGAAGAATTTGACCTTGATGGCACCATCAAAGCCACGGCAAGACAAGGCTTTCTGGATGTAAAAATGCGTCCGGAACGGCGCAACACCATCAAGGTCCTGTTATTCTTTGATATTGGCGGCTCTATGGACCCTTATATCCGCCAATGTGAGGAATTATTTTCCGCCGCAAGGTCCGAGTTCAAACATATGGAATATTTCTATTTCCATAATTGCCTTTACGACTTTGTTTGGAAGGATAATGCACGGCGCTGGGCTGATCGGCTCAGCACTTGGGATATTCTGCATTCCTATGGCAGCGACTATAAAGTAATTTTTATTGGCGATGCCGCCATGAGTCCGTATGAAATATCCGTACCCGGAGGGTCTGTTGAATATTTCAATGAGGAACCGGGCGCTTTATGGCTACAAAGATTACTGCAAGTTTACAGCCATTGTGTATGGCTGAACCCGACGCCAGAAGGCCATTGGCATTATAGCCAATCCACAGCCATGATCAGGCATCTGTTTGAAAACAGAATGTATCCGCTAAATTTAAGTGGTATTGAACAGGCAATCGCAACATTAAAGCGTTAAGCCATCAGCCGCTATCGCGCAAAACCCGTACTTCATCGATGGTTTGCTTAACCTGCGCACGAATTTCAGCCAGCACTTCCATGCGCTTTTCTTCGCTGCGATTGTCCCCGATATAAGACTCAGCACGCTCGCATAAGGAACCAACTTCCCAAGCTCCGATACCCCGCGATGCCCCTTTCAAGGCATGGGCAGCATCTTTCCATGTGCGGTCGTCAGATTTTGGATCAAGCAAAGCCGTCCAGCTCTTGGCCTGTTCTTCAAAGATACCCAGAATTTCATCGCGCAAAAAACGATCCCCCGCCGTATAGCGGTCGAGATGGTTTAAATCGATGAGTGCTACTTCAGTCATAGTCTTATGTGCCCTTTCTGTTATCCCCTTAACAGACGTTAGTAATCGCGGCGTAGCGTTCGCCACTGTTCACATATCAGTTAATAGCAAATGCCTTAATATTCCCTTATCCCATAAAGGCTTTAGCCAAACGGATCTGCCAAAAAGCAAGGCGCATATAAAAACGCACCCCCTCTCATGCGAGAAGAGATGCGTCTTTAAACATTTTTTAACCGTCAATTACACAAAAGGCGCAATACAGCGCCCCTCATCATGTAATTAGCCGTCAGAAGATTCAGGGGCTGGATCGCCTTCAACTGCATCTTCAGCGGCATCAACCGCATCAGCCGCAGCATCTTCAACTGCGTCCAT
>WFQB01000121.1 GCA_015487305.1 Parvularculaceae bacterium
GAATAACAAGATCCGGATCCGGCGCATCGCCCGTATCCAAAAACCCGGCGACCATATCTTCATCAATCTCGTCTGGAGAAATTTTTCCCGCCGCCACCTGTTCGGCAATTTTCCGGGTCATCCGGGCAATCTCGTTGCGCGAGCCATAATTAAACGCAATTTGCAACACATAGCCGGTATTTTTAGCGGTGGCGATTTCTGCACGATTAACCAGCATGCGCAAATCATCAGACAGCGCTTTGCGATCTCCCAAAATCCGTACCCGGATATTTTCCTTAATCAGCCGGTTCAAATCCTTGTCAATAAACCGCCGCATCAAGGACATGAGATAGCTAATCTCCCGCTTCGGGCGACGCCAATTTTCAGTGGAAAAACTGTAAAGGGTCAAATGGGTCAACCCAATATCCTTGGCCGTCATCATAATATCGCGCGCCGCTTCGACACCTGCCTTGTGCCCTTCTTCGCGATCAAGCCCGCGGGCTTTGGCCCAGCGCCCATTGCCATCCATGATAATCGCCACATGGCGCAACGCATTGCCACCACCTTGCAACTGGCTATCCTGCTCCCCGCCCATAAGCCTGCGCTCCGGCGTTGGCGCGGCTGGCATCACTATGTTACGGGGCTTACTCATCTATTTTTATCTCAAGGTCAGGATTTTAAACCTGCATGATTTCTTCTTCTTTTTGCGCCAAGGCCTCATCAACGGCTTTGACCCATTGGTCGGTCAGCTTTTGAATATCTTCAGAAGCTTTCTTTTGATCGTCTTCGGATACACCTTCGGCTTTTTTCGCCGCTTCCATGCCATCACGGCGAATATTGCGAATGGCAACCCGCGCCGCTTCGGCATATTTGGCCGCCACTTTGGTCAATTCCTTGCGCCGCTCTTCGGTCAATGCCGGCATCGGCACGCGCACGGTCTGCCCATCGGTAATCGGGTTCACTCCCAGCCCCGCATCGCGAATGGCTTTTTCCACAGCGCCAACCATGGTCTTGTCCCAAACAGCAACAGACAACATGCGCGGCTCTGGCACATTCACTGTCGCCACCTGATTAAGCGGCATTTCCGCCCCATAGGCCGACACCATAACCGGCTCTAACAGGCTGGCATTGGCACGCCCGGTGCGCAGCCCACCAAATTCATTTTTCATCGAGGTCAATGCGCCTTCCATGCGGCGCTCCAATTCGTTGAGATCGGGAAGGCTGTTATCCGCCATTTTATATACTCCTTGCTTGTTTATAACTGGCCCATGATGATTGGCACCATGCGCCCCGCATTTAAAAATTACGTGTCGCTAATTTCCGTATAGCGCCCTTTGCCACTAATCGCCCCGACTACACCGCCATTATTGGCCAAAGCAAAAACAACAATCGGGATATTATTTTCTCGGGTGAGCGAAATTGCCGCCTGATCCATCACCCGCAAATCCTGTTTCAGCACATCATGATAGCTAAGTCTGTCAAAGCGTTTGGCATCTTTGTGCTTTTTGGGATCGTCTGAATAAACGCCATCCACTTGCGTACCCTTAAACAAAGCATCGCAACCAATTTCAGCGGCGCGCAAAGCGGCGGCGGTATCAGTTGTAAAAAACGGATTGCCGGTTCCGGCCGCGAAAATCACCACCCGCCCTTTGTCGATATGGCGCAAAGCGCGGCGGCGAATATAGGTTTCGCACACCGCAGTCATTTCAATCGCTGACATCACCCGAGTCTGCACACCCAATTGCTCCAGCGCATTTTGCATCGCCAAAGCGTTCATCACTGTTGCCAACATGCCAATATAATCGGCGCTCGCCCGCTCCATGCCATTATCGGCCATGGACAATCCACGAAAAATATTCCCGCCACCAATCACCAGAGAAATTTGCGCCCCAAGTGCAATCCCCTCTTTGATATCTTTAGCAATTTTCTCCACAGTCGGCAGATGCAGGCCAAATTGCTCCGGCCCCATCAGGGCTTCACCGGAAATCTTCAACAATATCCGGCGAAATTTTAAGGGTGAGGTCGTGTCTGCCACTTGATTTAAAACTCCTGAATTTACAGCCATTATCTACAGCAAGAATGGCTTTGCCCATATGGCCCCTTCCCTACACCTGTTTTGACCGCTCTCATAGCCTGCTTTGCTCTAAAAAAGCGGCCAAAATGGGAGGCGCAAGCGCCAGTCAGAGGCAAAAGCGCGACCTTTTCAAGGCTATAGACGAAACAAGCGCCCCGCCCTTTAAAAAGTGCGAAGCGCTTGCCATTCATTCTTAATATAGCTTTTAAGCCTTAGCCATGGCAGCCACTTCAGCGGCAAAATCATCGCCTTCTTCAACCTCAATGCCTTCGCCAAGCTCCAGCCGGACAAACCCTGTAAGCTCAACCGGCGCGCCAGCATCTTTTGCCGCCGCTTCAACCAGCTTGCCAATTTTGGTCTCATTATCCATCACAAAAATCTGCTCCATCAGGACCGATTCTTCATAATATTTCCGCAAGCGCCCTTCGACCATTTTTTCAATAATCGCTTCCGGCTTGCCGGATGCCCGAGCCTGATCGGCCAGAACACTTTTCTCACGTTCCACCAAACTCGCATCAAGATCGGCAATATTCAAAGCCAGCGGACGGGTGGCAGCAACATGCATGGCAATCTGACGCGCCAGCGCTTTCAAGGCCGCTTTATCGCCCTCAGATTTCAACGCAACCAGCACGCCGATCTTGCCCATGCCATCAGCAATCTGGGTATGGATATAAGGCACAACAACGCCATTATCGACCGCAACGCCTTCGGCGCGGCGCAGACTCATATTCTCGCCAATCGTCCCCACCATAGCGGTGATATGCTCATCAATAGTTTTGCTGCCACCGGGAAAGGTGCGAGTGCGCAAAGCATCAATATCGCCATCGACGCTAAGGGCTTCGTCAGCAATGCTGGCAACCATTTTCTGAAACACTTCATTGCGGGCCACAAAGTCCGTCTCGGCATTGACCTCAACCAAAACGCCCTTAGCCCCATTGCCGGTTTCGGCAATGGCTACAGCAACAAGACCATCAGCGGCGGTGCGGCCAGCTTTTTTGGCAGCCTTGGACAGACCTTTTTTGCGCAGCCAATCAACGGCTTTTTCCATATCACCATCATTTTCTTTCAGCGCCGCTTTGCAGTCCATCATGCCAGCGCCCGTTTTTTCGCGCAGTTCTTTCACCAGCGCAGCTGTAATTGCAGCCATTTTTTAAACTCCTTAATTTCCTTTTATCAAAGGGCGCGCCGGACATTTGCCCGCACGCATTTTCTTCAATTTCCTAAAGCCTTTTGGTTTTGACAGCAGTCAAAACCAGGCTCTTTTTGGTGCTTTCGCTTCAAAATTTTTCAAAGCCCCCCCGCGCAAATTTTCCGTATAGGAAGGCGCGGGGTGGTTTTTTAATTTCGCGCTAGACTATTGAGCCGGTGCTTCTTCGGCTGGTTTTTCACTCGCCACTTCTGGCGCCGCTTCGCTGGCAGCTTCTTCAATGGCCAATTCAACCGGTGCTTCTTCCATCGCGCCAAGGTCCACCCCAAGAGCAGCCTGACTTGCAGAAATACCGTCAATCACCGTGTCCGCCACAAGATTGGCATAAAGCGCAATCGCTCGCGAGGCATCGTCATTACCCGGAATAACAAAATCAATACCATCAGGGTCGCAATTTGTATCAACAACCCCAACAACAGGAATGCCAAGATTTTTAGCTTCCTGAATGGCAATCGCTTCTTTTTTCACATCAATGACAAAAAGAATATCCGGCAAACCACCCATATCGCGAATACCGCCAAGAGAGGCATCAAGCTTGGCATGTTCGCGAGCAAGCTGAAGTTGCTCTTTCTTGGTCAGACCAATTGAACCGGCTTCCGTAATTTCTTCGATTTCCCGCAGACGTTTGATCGAATTGGAAATCGTTTGCCAATTGGTCAGCGTGCCGCCGAGCCAACGGGAATTCATATAATATTGTGCACAATTTTTGGCCGCTTCCGCGATTGGTGCTTGCGCCTGACGCTTAGTGCCAACAAACAGCACGCGACCGCCACCGGCAACCACATCACGAATTTTAACCAATGCCTGATGCAGCATCGGCACGGTTTTTGACAGATCAATGATATGAACTTTGTTGCGGGAGCCGAAAATATATTTTTTCATTTTCGGGTTCCAGCGCTGAGTCTGGTGACCAAAGTGAACGCCTGCTTCCAGCAATTGGCGCATAGAAAATTCTGGCAGAGCCATCTCGCAAATACTCCTCGGTTTTTCCTCCATGGGGGCCGGACCCTGTAAGGACCCTGGGAACTGACCACCATGGCCAGCACCGGGAAAAACACCCCATGTGTGTGATGAGGGGTGAGATATGGCAAAAGCATAAGCAATTCAAGTGTTTTTTGGGAAAAGAGCGAGTAGCGGGTAGCGAGTAGCGGGTAGCTGTCTGGTAGCGCCTTGAGAGGGGTTTTAAGGCTTCGGCCTTCTAAATCACGGGGGGTCAGGCCTTCTTTAGACGCACTGCGCTGAAAGATTGCGAATTGCCACAATAATATGGTCTAAACCCCTGACAATTACCGCGCATTGCTGTTTCACGCGAAAATCAGGGGGAACCCCATGAAAATACTCGCCTTTTTCCTCACAGCTCTGGTCGCCCTCAGCCATATCGGCTTTCTGGTGCTGGAAATGTTTTTATGGACCACCCCAACCGGCCATCAGATATTCGATATAACCCCGGAATTTGCCGAAAGCTCAGCGGTACTAGCCGCCAATCAGGGCCTTTATAATGGCTTCCTAGCCGTCGGCCTGCTCTGGGGCCTGCTCGCAGGCCGCAAGGATTTGAAAATCTTCTTCCTGCTATGCGTCATCACCGCCGGCATTTATGGCGGCCTCACCGCCTCCCCTTCAATCCTCTATATCCAAGCCCTACCCGGAATACTCGCCCTTATTGCTACCGTGCTGACGAGCAAAAACTAAACCCGAAAATTGAACACAGGGCTGCGACCCCCGCCTTCGCAGCGGCAAGGCCGCAAGTTCCAGCGGAGACGGTTGCAAAACAATCCGCCACAAGGCAAAAAAAGCCCCCTACTCCTTCACATCAATCAGCTCGACATCAAAGATCAGCACTTCATTTGGACCAATCTCGCCACTCGGCGTGCCGCGCGGGCCATAAGCCAGATTTGGTGGCACAAAGAAGCGGAAGCTATCGCCCTCTTCCATTAATTGCAGCCCCTCGGTCCAGCCGGGAATAACGCCATTCAAAGGGAAGGTCGCTGTCTGGCCGCGCGAATAAGAGGAATCAAACTCGGTGCCATCGGTCAATGTGCCACGATAATCAACCTCAACCCGATCACTCGCCTTTGGCTTGACCCCACCCTCACCTTTTTTAATCACTTGATATTGCAATCCCGAGGGCGTCGTCATCACCCCTTCTTTTTTCGCATTTTCAGCAAGCCAAGCAGTGGACATTACAAGATTGCGTTCAGGGTTCACCACTTTCAAAAGCTCCACATCAAAAACAAGGGTTTGATTGGGACCAATCGGTCCCCCCGGCGTACCAGTGGTGCCATAGGCCAGCTCGGACGGAATGGTCAGTTCGGCCTTGGCGCACTCGCTCATTTCCTGCAAGCCCAAAGTCCACCCTTCAATCACCTGATTGAGGGGAAAAGTAATCGGCTCATTACGGGCATAGGAGGAATCAAACACGGTGCCATCGGTCAGCCGCCCCTCATAATGCACTTTAACCAGATCCGTCACCAACGGCTTGATACCCTTGCCTTCGCGCAGCACCTTAATCACCAGCCCATTGTCCAGCTCAATCACCCGCGGGGTTTCATTGATCCCCTCTTGCGGATCACACACCACCATGGGCGCGGGCTGATAAGCCTCTGCTTGCGCAATATTTTGCTCCAGCGCTGTATCAGCCTTTGGCGCCTCTTTGTCCTTCTTGCCACAGGAGGCAAGTGCAAAAACGGCGATTACCGCGGTTCCAAGGGCTAAAATATTTCTGGTCTGCCTGTTCATAATGCCATTAACTCCTCAAGCTTTGCTCGCATTCCATCTACTCTATATCCGGAAAATTCCTAGCTGGTTTCAACAAAGCTGTAACCTGACAATCTGGTAGGGACAATTCCCAATCGATTTTAAGCCCTTTTTCGGCGGTGATTCTCCCAAATCCACCAGCCACACCAAAACCCATTCCTTGCGAATCTGGCATTGCTGAAAGTCAAGCCTTCACCCCGCCCATTTGGGGAAAATTTTTTTCGCCTTAAAGCTGTTTCAATCGGCCCCGAAACAATCACGTCATAGCCATAAAAACCCGCCAATCCATTAACCCTTAAGCGCACAAAATGCGCCCTGTTAAGGCCTCGTTAACGAAAAACTTCTTTTCCGGGAATAACTTCATATTGACGTTTGCTCCCCCTTGGATAACTATATGTTGTGTCAGCGGGGTGCTGACGCCACCATTGAAGACCATCAGGGATGATTGCGGGAATCGCCAAAAGCGCGCCCCCAAATGCCGGGATTTCGCAAAAATCCTGCGCGGTATTTTTGCGCCTGAAATACCGGTTTTCGAAAGCCCATCGGAGGGCCAATTCCGAACCCAAAACCCCCTTTTAAAAGGGGGACGAAACAATGAGGAAATGTAAAGCAATGTCACCTTTGGATAGCGTCAAACTGGAAAAATCCGCCATCACGCCAGAAACTGCCGATCAGCCAATAGCTGACAGCACGACCAAACGTGGCCTTGTGCGAGCGGGCAAACCAGCGCGTCCATCCCTCAAAGTCGTGCGCGAGATCGTCACCGATCCGTCCCGTGACGCCCTGCTGACCGATTTTGGCAAAAAGACCATGGATGACCGCTATCTGCTTGAGGGCGAAAGCTATCAGGATATGTTCGCCCGGGTCGCCACGGCCTATGGCGACGATGCCGACCACGCCCAGCGCATTTACGACTATATCTCCAAATTATGGTTCATGCCGGCAACGCCGATCCTGTCCAATGGCGGTGCCGAGCGCGGCCTGCCAATCTCCTGCTTTTTAAACGCGGTTGATGACAGCCTCGACGCTATTGTCAGCAGTTGGAATGAAAATGTCTGGCTCGCGTCCAATGGCGGCGGCATCGGTACCTATTGGGGCGGCGTGCGCTCCATCGGCGAAAAAGTAAAAGGCGCTGGTGCCACTTCCGGCATCATCCCATTCATCCGCGTCATGGACAGCTTAACCCTGGCGATTTCCCAAGGCTCATTGCGCCGTGGTTCCGCCGCCTGCTATCTCGACGTCCACCACCCGGAAATCGAAGAGTTTTTAGAAATTCGCAAACCATCAGGCGATTTCAACCGCAAGAGCCTCAACCTCCATCACGGTATTAACATCACCGATGCCTTCATGGAGGCTGTGCGCGACGGCAAAAGCTTCGGCCTGCGCTCGCCCAAAACCGGCGAAGTGCTGCGCACCGTGGATGCGCGTAAATTATGGCAGAAAATCCTCGAAATTCGCCTGCAAACCGGCGAGCCATATCTGGTCTTTTCCGACACCGTCAACCGCGCCATGGCCAAGCACCAGCGTGATCTCGGCCTTAAAGTCTCCACCTCCAATCTGTGCGCAGAAATCATGCTGCACACTGGCGAAGACCATCTCGGCAAAGAGCGCACCGCCGTATGCTGCCTGTCTTCGGTCAATGCCGAGAAATATTTTGAGTGGGTCGAAGAGCCGCGCTTCGTGGAAGACATCATGCGCTTCCTCGACAATGTACTGCAAGACTTTATCGACCGCGCCCCGGACGAAATGGCCAAAGCAAAATATTCCGCCATGCGCGAGCGCTCGGTCGGCTTGGGGCTGATGGGCTTCCACTCCTTCCTGCAGGCGATGAATGTGCCGTTCGAAAGCGCTATGGCCAAATCATGGAACACCAGATTGTTCAAACATATCCGCATGGGTGCAGACGCGGCCTCGGTAAAACTCGCCGAAGAACGCGGCGCCTGCTTAGACGCCGAAGAGCGTGGCATCAAACAGCGCTTCTCCCACAAAATGGCCATCGCCCCCACCGCCTCAATCTCCATCATTTGCGGCGGCGCGTCCCCTTGCGTTGAGCCAATCCCGGCCAATGTCTTCACCCACAAGACCCTGTCCGGCTCATTCACGGTTAAAAACACCGCGCTGGAAAAACTGTTAGAAGAAAAAGATCAGAACACAGACGATATCTGGGCCTCTATCCTGGAGCATGAAGGCTCCGTCCAACACCTCGACTGCCTGACTGCCGAAGAAAAAGACGTCTTCAAAACAGCCTTCGAGCTCGATCAGCGCTGGGTCATAGAACTTGCCGCCGACCGCGCGCCCTTCATCTGCCAATCCCAATCCATCAACGTCTTCCTACCCGGCGACATCGACAAATGGGATTTGCACATGCTGCACTATCAGGCATGGGAAAAGGGCGTAAAGTCCCTCTATTACTGCCGCTCAAAATCCGTCCAACGCGCCGCCTATGCGGGCACAATAGACAAGCCCCAAAGCAAAGCCGAAGCCAGCATGGCCGCAGCCGGCGCAGCAAGGACAGATTATGATGAGTGTTTGGCTTGTCAGTAGGAAATAAAAATATGGACGATGGCAATTCTACTCCACCGCCTAAAATAAGCGACAAAAAAGTTGATGAAATTAACCGACGCATAGAATTTGAGCGCAGTTTTCATCTTTCATCGTGGGCAACCCATGTTGAATCTAACTTTTCTCGTGAGCAAACGTGGAGCGCGTTTGGGGTTGACTTCGCGCAATACGGAATAAAACTATTAGCAACTCTTAATGGCGGTGCGATTTTTTTATCGCTGCAGGCTTCGAATTCTTAGGTATAAAACCCACACTCGCTCAATACCTGCTCATAATTCTTTTCTTTACACTTGGCCTTATGAGTAGTTTGTCCAGTTTATTATGCGGCTTTTTTGCATGCTCAAGAAGAGCTGAATCATTCGCTATTTTAGCTTCTCGTTTCGTAACAGCCCTTAACAAGAAATACCGAGACATCGAGAATCAATATTCAGCTATATTGCAACAAAAAGCTTATACCCCGAAGGATCACAGCCAAGGCGAGAGCGATGGATTAGATAATGTTCTTCGCGCCTATGATATTTGGCGCAATTGGGGAGTTTATACATTTGTATCATCGGTGTTTTTCTTCGCATTCGGTATTCTTTTTTCTTCCTATATTGCTTCTAATCTTTAATTGCCCCGACGATAGGAAGCGTTGGACCATGAAGCATCCTTCGATCCTCAGCTTCATGGTGTCAGGAAGGCTCAAGATGAAGCAAAAACCCATTTCGGAAAAAATCAAAAAGAATCCAACCCTCAACCGTCATCCCGGGCGCGAAGCAACATGAAATGCTGCGCCGCAGACACGGGACCCAACTCTGGTCC
>WFQB01000122.1 GCA_015487305.1 Parvularculaceae bacterium
AGCATTCTGGTTTCCACCTTGGGCACGGATTTGTCTTGGGGGGAGCGGATTTTTACCGGCTGGATTGCCCCGCGCGGCATTGTGGCAGTGGCGGTGACCAGTTTTTTTGCCACCGAGCTTGTGCATCGCGGAGTGCCGGGGGCGGAAAAACTAATCCCGCTGGCTTTTGCCATGGTGTTTGCAACGGTGGTCATTCACGGCTTTACTATGGGGCCGCTGGCAAAATTATTGGGGCTTGCCTCCAAAGAAAAGCCGGGCTTCCTAATTGTTGGTGCCTCGCCATGGTCGGTGGCGTTGGCGCGAAAAATTCATGAAATGGGTTGGGGGGTTACGGTGGCGGATGATAGCTGGCGGGCTTTGCGCCCGGCGCGCCAAGCGGGCCTTAAAACCTATTACGGGGAAATATTGTCCGAAGTGACCGAGCATCATCTTGATCTCAACCAGTTTGGATTTTTATTCGCCGTTGGCGGCAATGAAGCCCATAACGCGCTTGTCTGCACCGACCTTGCGCCGGAAATGGGACGCGCTGCCGTGTTTCAGATTTCCACCAGAGGGCGTGATGAAACCGATCGCAAGGCTTTGTCCTATGCTTTGCAGGGGCGCACGCTTTTTGCCAAGGGTACCGGTCTTGATGAGCTGATCCGCCGTCATTATGGCGGCTGGACGTTCCAAATTACCAAATTGACTGAGGAATTTGGTCCTGAGGCCTATCGCGAAGAAAGCGCCAATGCGGAAATTCTATTGGTGGAACGCGATGGCGGGATAAATGTTTCTTGTGCAGAAAAACCGGTCAAGCTGGCGGTGGGGGATAAAATATTGGCCTATGTGCCGCCATTGCCGGGCGAAAAAGAGCAAAAGGACAAGTAAGACAAGCAAAACCGTTTCATAATGGAACAGCTTTGGCGTTTGTGATGCAATCGCATTTAACGCCGTATTAGCGCTTATTTGCTATGGTTTTTAAGGGTTACAACCACCTTGGGGACCTTTATGCACGAGCTTAAACAGCGCCGCACGATCAGATCGTCTTTATTGTCCGAATTCTCTGCGAATTTCGGTCATGGGATTATGCGTCGTCAATCGCAATTGGCCATGCGCGCAGCCAAGGCCGATGCAGAGCTTGCCTATCGGGCGCGGGGTGAATTTCTGGCCAATATGAACCATGAATTGCGCACGCCCTTAAACGCTATCATCGGCTTTACGCAAATGATCCGGGATGGCAAAGCCTTTGGTCTTACCGAAGATCAGACAACGGAATATTGCACTTATATTTTGCAATCGGCGGATTTGTTGCTGACCCATATCAACACAATTTTGGAACTGGCAGCGGTGGAAAGCGGCGGGGCCAGACAATCACGGCGGATAACCAGCCCTAAAGAGATTATGAGTGCCGTGATAGAGGCAATGACGCCTTTGGCACAGGCGGCGGAAGTGCCTTTGGAATTGCGCATGGATGATGATTTGCCGGAAATTCATGTGGATCCTGAAATGATTGAAAAGGCACTGCGTCATCTGGTTGAAAATGCCATTCAATATTCGCCGGAAGAAAAAAGCGTGACTTTGCATGTTCGTAAATCCGTTAAAAAAGAAAATGGCGTACGGGTTTATTTTGCCGTTGAAGACCATGGCCCCGGTATGAGCGATGATGTTCTGCAAAGGGCGATGCTGGCTTTTGAGCAGGTGCATCAGGGGCTTGATCGTAAATTTGAAGGCACGGGGCTTGGCTTGCCGATTGCCCGCTCTTTTGTTGAGCTAAATGGCGGGCAATTTGTTGTTCGTAGCGAGCCTGGCCGCGGCACTATTATTCGCTTTAGTTTTCCAGAAATGATTCACAAATATCAGGAAGAAAAGCAGTCCTTGAGGGCTGCGGGATAAATATTTATGACACAGACAAATGCTCCACAAGACGATGATTTCCTCGCCAATCTCACCGAAGAGGTGGAAAAATCCATGCCGGATTTGTTAAATCCGCGGCGCCGGATTGGTCGGGTGATTTCCGCCAATGGGGCGCAAGCCTTGGTTATGGTGGATCGGGACTTTCCCTTTGGGTCTGATAAATCACCGCGCATTGGTTCTATCATCTGCATTGAGCAACAAGATGTGACGACCCTTGGCAGTATTGCCGGTATGACCAGCCCGGCACCGGATATTGATAGCGATGGCAAGGATTTGCTGGTTCTGGAAGTTGATATTTTGGGCACTTTGAATGAGACCAGTGACGGGCCTGATTTTTCCCAAGGTAGCTCAAACCTGCCTTATCTTGGTTGCATTGCTTCCATGGCGACGCAGGATGATGTTGCGGCTATTTTCGAAAGTGGTGAAGCGCCTTTGCTCAATCTCGGGGAGCTTTCGCAATTTCCCGATGTGGCCACACGCCATCGGGTTGATCGGTTAGTATACGGGAATTTTGCTATTATTGGTGCCGCCCAAACCGGAAAATCCTGCGCCATTGTGCGCATTGTGCGTGAGATGATCCGCAAGAAAACCCTGATGCGGACTATTATAGTTGATCCTCATAATGAATATGGGGTTTCCTTTGGCACTATGGCCAGCAAAATGAACTTGTCTGCGGGGAGCTTTCCCCATTGGGTTCTCAGCTTTGCCGAGCTGACCTATCTTATTCACCATATGACCGGACAGCTTTCTGCCGATGAGGTGACCTTGCTGGAAGAGGCGGTTATTTTTGCGCGCAAGAAACAGGCGCAAACCACTTTCAAGAAAAGCGCGCTGGATACGATTTTTATCAGCGTTGATACGCCGGTGCCTTACAGGCTGTCGGATGTGGTCAGCTATCTCGATAAGTCGACCCATACGGATAATGATATTTCCGGCAATATTTTTCGTCGCTTACGCACGCGACTTTCGATCATTGCCCGGGATCGTCGCTATGGGGCGGTTTTTGGCGGGGTTTCTACCAATGATAGCCTTGGGAGCTTTATCGGGCGTCTGTTTTCAATTCCTATGAATAACAAGCCGGTGACTTTGGTGCAGATTGATGGTGCGCCTAAGCCCTTGGCGCAGGTTATTACCTCGGTGATTGCGCGCCTTGGGGAAGAAGTATCGCGTTGGAGCCATGGGGAAGTGCCGAGCCTGATTGTGTTTGAAGAAGCCGATGATTATCTTTGCGCGGATAATCCTTTGCGGGAAAATATTTTGCGGCTGATGGAACGGGGGCGCAAAGGTAATATTGGTGTTGCTTTGGTAAGCGGTCGTCCGCGGGCTTTATGTGACGAAGCCTTGCAACATTGTGCGACGATTTTCGCCACACGGTTAAACACGATTGCCGATCGTCAATGCGTGGAAGAAGTTGTGCCGGAAAATGCTACCGGATTATTGGCATCGGCTGGCATGTTAGGGGTTGCCGAAGTTGTTGCATCCGGTCAGGGGGTCAATATTCCATTGCGGATGCGCTTTGCGCGCATTCCGGCCGGGGCCATTCCCATGGAGCATATTGAGCGCGCGGGCGGTGCGCCACCACCGGAAGGCTTTACCGAGGCCAAAGATGTCGGGTTTTTGGAGAAGGTGGTGATGCGCTGGCGCCAGCAAAGCTTTACCGCCGATACCCATAGTGACGAATTGCCGCCAACTGTTGCTTGACAAATCAGGGCGATTAGGGCCGTCTTAGCGCTGCTAGCGAGGAAGAGGGTCGCCCATGACATCGGAAATGCTGAAAAGCCAAAACCGTTGGCTTGTATTGTTTTTGCTGACACTGGTTTATGTTTTCAATTTCATAGATCGGCAGATTTTGGGCATTCTTGCGCCTTTTATCGCTGCTGATCTGGATTTAAAAGACGGCCAGATCGGGTTGTTGGGTGGCATTTATTTTGCTGCCTTTTACACGCTTATTGGTATTCCTATCGCTTGGTATGCGGATCGCGCTAATCGGGTGTGGATTGTGTCTGTTTCACTGGGGATCTGGAGCGCGTTCACAGCTGTTTCTGGTGCGGCGCAAAATTTCCTGCATCTGTCATTGGCGCGTATGGGGGTTGGCATTGGGGAGGCCGGTGGCAGTCCACCATCTCATTCGATCATTTCAGATTTGTTTGATAAGGGAGAGCGCTCCAAGGCGTTGGCTATTTATTCGCTTGGCATCCCCTTGGGCATTATGCTCGCTTATTTTCTGGTGGCCTATCTGCTTTCGCGCCCAAGCGACCAGCCTTTTGACTGGCGTAGTGTGTTTTATCTAATCGGTGGTTTGGGGGTTGCCTTTGCAGTTGTTGTTCGCCTTGTCATTCGTGAACCAAAGCGCGGGGCCATGGAGGCCAAAGCAGGGGCAAAAGTTTCTACGGAAAAAGTTTCGGTTCTAAAGGCCATCGGGCATCTTTTGACGATTAAGTCATGGATTGGCATGTGCGCCGGTATTTCTCTTGCGTCTTATGGGGGCTATGCGCTCTCGACCTTTTTGGTGAAATATATGGTTCAGGCCTTTCCGGATTCTAATATGGGGAATATTTATCTGGTGCTGGGCATCCTCAACGGGATTGTCTATACGGCGGGTGTGTTTATCGGCGGGGCGGTTTGTGATCGTTATGGGCGCAAAAATCGCGGGGCCTATGCCTTTATTCCGGCAATTTCGGTGCTGATCGCCGCGCCAGCTATGCTGTTGGCGATTTGGGCCGGGCAGTTAACGCTGTCTTTTGTGGCTTTGTCATTTTATCTGTTTTTCATCGGGGTTTATCTTGGGCCAAGCTTTTCTATTGCCCAAACCCTGGCCCCGATTTCTATGCGGGCCATGTCGACGGCGATTTTCTTTTTCATTCTCAACATGATCGCCATGGGCGGCGGGCCGACCATTACCGGCTTTTTGTCAGACTGGTTTGCTGAGACCCATGGCAAAACCCATGGGTTGCGTCTGGCCCTGTCGACCCTGATGGTGCCTTTTGTTCTTTCCACGCTGGCTTTCTTATGGACGTCACGGCATTTACCCAAGGATTGGAAAGCCGCTGAAGCGCTCAATGAAAATGGCAGCCAAGCCAAGGGGTGAGACCCTAGCCAAGACGGGGCAGGGCAGGCTATAGAAAGGGCCGTTTTGATAAGCCTTGACCGACAGGACCCTTTAATGGCGCGCATTCTGGTTACTTCCGCACTGCCCTATATCAATGGCATTAAGCATCTTGGCAATCTGGTTGGCTCAATGCTGCCAGCCGATGTCTATAGCCGCTTTAAGCGCGCCAGAGGCGATGAGGTGACTTATATCTGCGCCACGGACGAACATGGCACCCCTGCCGAGCTGGCCGCCCTTGAAGCCGGTATGTCCGTTGAGGATTATTGCACCCAGCAATATGAAGTGCAGCGTCAGGCAGGCGAAGCCTTTGGTCTTTCCTTTGATTATTTCGGGCGCTCTTCAAGCGCGGCCAATCACGCCATGACCCAGCATCTGGCGGAAGCTCTAGAGCGCCAAGGGCTGATTGAGGAGCGGGTGGAAAAACAGGTTTACTCCGTCACCGATCAGCGTTTTTTGCCGGACCGCTATGTGGAAGGCACGTGCCCCCATTGTGGCTATGAAAAGGCTCGGGGTGATCAGTGTGATAATTGCGGGCGTCTGCTCGACCCGACCGATTTGATTGATCCCTATTCAACTATTTCCGGCTCCAAAGATATTGAAGTGCGCGAGACCCGCCATCTTTATCTGTTACAATCAAAAATGCAGGGGCGGATTGCCAAATGGGTGGCGGCGCGCCCGCTCTGGCCCAGCCTGACAAAATCCATTGCCTTGAAATGGCTGGAAGAGGGCTTGCGCGATCGCGCCATTACCAGAGATTTAAGCTGGGGTATAAAAGTCACTAAAGATGGCAAGCCGCGACCCGGTTTTGAAAACAAGGTCTTTTATGTCTGGTTTGATGCGCCGATTGAATATATCTCCGCCACCAAGGAATGGGCGCAGGAAAGCGACAAGGACTGGGAAGCGCTGTGGCGCACCGACAAAGGCGCGGATGACATTCTCTATGTGCAGTTTATGGGCAAGGATAATGTCGCCTTCCACACGGTCTCTTTCCCTTGCACTTTGATTGGTTCCGGTGAGCCGTGGAAGACGGTTGATCTTTTAAAATCCCTCAACTGGCTCACATGGTATGGGGGGAAATTTTCAACCTCCGAGGGCCGTGGCATTTTCATGGATCAGGCACTGGAAATAATGCCTGCTGACACATGGCGCTGGTATCTGATGTCCAATGCGCCGGAAAGCGATGATACTTCGTTTACGCTGGAGACCTTTGCGGGCGCGGTCAATAAAGACCTTGCCGATGTGTTGGGTAATTTTGTCAATCGCATCACCCGTTTTGGCAGTTCCAAATTTGGCCCGGAAGTTCCCGAAGGTGGCGAAGAGGGGGAGGCCGAGCAGGCGCTTTACAAAGAGCTCGACAAACGCATTGCGTCCTATACGGATAATCTCGAAGCCATGGAGTTCCGCAAAGCTTTTGCCGATTTGCGCGCCATCTGGGTGGCGGGCAATGAATATCTGCAAGTGGCGGCCCCTTGGGTCGCGTTTAAGACCGATCCGGCGCAAGCGGCTTTGGGGGTACGCACCGGGCTTAATCTTATCCGTCTGTTTGCGGTTTTAAGTGCGCCGGTCATTCCTTTTACGGCAGAAAAAATGCTCGCAGTGTTCGGGCAAAGCATGAAGGATACAGATTGGCCCAAAGGCACTGCCCGTGAGGAATTATCCCGCCTTGCCCCGGGCACAAAATATACCACGCCAGAAGTGTTGTTTCAGAAAATAGATGATGATATGCTTGAAGACTGGGGCGAGAAATTCGGTGCGCCTCGGTAATAGGGGGAAAGTATGACACAAGACAAAGAACCTGCCGGTAATCCTGTCCGGGCGTTTTTGCTAACGCCACTGATTGGCTATCTTCTCATCAGTTTGGGGATGGTACTTGTTGTTATGGATGCTCAGATTCTCGGACGGGCTATGATGAATCTTCTTCCCTTAGCCTTATTCACATATGTGGTGTCTGCAGGATTCGCATCTTTATTCTTTCGGTGGGGTGGTCGGCTTAGTTTCATTACGACGGTCGTGGCTACCTCCTTGACAGCCCTTTTTCTGATTTTCCTTGTGACTCTTTCGGAGTTTATGAATGGAGGGGATTTATTTGGTCAGTGCATAGCGAAGGGAGCGGGTGGACTGCCCCCATGCGATTATGGTCGCCTTATGACGGGCTTTTTGGTCATATTATTCATGGGCGCTTTTTATGGGGTGGTATTCTGGCTGCTCTATAGGCCCCAAAAGAGCGCTGCTACCTGAAAATTTCCTGCGATTCACCCCATCTTGCCCTGAAAGCCGAAAAGGCGCAGCATGGCTGCGTATTGAGTTCGGGCTAAATGGGGTAACTATCTGATGCGTAAAACTTTTTTTGCAAAATTTGCTATTATTGCGGGTGTGATGGCGGCTTTTTTGTCGGCCATGGCTTATGGGGAGACACTTAAAGGGGAAATTGCTGCGGAAATAGAGGCTGACTATCCTTGGTTGGAGCAGCTCTATCGGGATTTCCATGCCAATCCCGAGCTTTCCTTCATGGAGGTTGAAACCGCGGCGCGCATGGCCAAAGAGTTTCGCAATCTCGGATTTACGGTTACCGAGAAAATCGGCAAGACCGGGGTTGTCGGGGTGATGAAAAATGGCCCCGGGCCGACCCTTATGTTGCGCGCTGATATGGATGCGCTGCCGGTTGTCGAGCAGACGGGGCTTTCTTTTGCGTCGACCAAAATTGGCAGAAATCGCTTTGGCGAAGAACAGCCGATCATGCATGCCTGTGGCCATGATATTCACATGACCGTTCTGATTGGCACTTTGCGCCGCCTTGTGGCGCATAAGGATCAATGGTCGGGCACGCTGGTGGTCATCGCCCAACCGGCTGAAGAAATAGGCCTTGGGGCGGCGGCCATGCTGGAAGATGGGTTATTTACGAAATTTCCACGCCCCGATTATAATCTGGCCTTGCATGACAGCGCCGGTTTTCCCGCCGGCATGGTTGCCTATACGCCGGGCTGGGCGCTGGCCAATGTGGATAGTGTTGATGTCATCGTCAAAGGCGTTGGCGGCCATGGGGCTTATCCCCACACCACTAAAGACCCGATTGTCATTGCCTCACAAATCGTGATGGCGTTGCAAACTCTGGTCAGCCGCGAGATTAATCCGCTGGATAGTGCGGTGGTTACGGTCGGTGCGTTTAATGCCGGGCATAAGCATAATATCATTTCCGATCAGGCCCATTTGCAAATTACCGTGCGGTCCTATTCCGATGAGGTGCGCGAGGCTTTGCTTTCAGGTATTCAGCGCATTGCAAAGGCGCAGGCCATGTCGGCAGGTTTGCCGCAAGAGCTTTATCCCGAAGTGACATGGGAAGAGGACTATACGCCATCCACTTATAATGATCCTGAATTTACAAAGCGTGTTGCTGGAGCGCTGACCAAAATCTTTGGGCCTGCGCGGGTGATTGAGGTTGATCCGGTGATGGGCGGGGAGGATTTTGCCCATTACGGACGCACCGACCCAAAAATTCCAAGCCTTATTTTCTGGATAGGGGCGGTCAATAAGGATGCTTATCGCGAGGCACAGGAAAAAGGCGAAAGCCTGCCCTCTTTGCATTCGCCATTTTGGGCCCCTGATGCAGAGCCAACCATAAAGACCGGCATTGCCGCCATGAGCGCTGCCAGTTTTGATATTCTGGGCAAGGAGTAAAATAGATGACGCGACTTTTGGGCATTATCATATGGCTGACGGCTTTGATTCTCGCTATTTTTGTGGCCTTGCCACAGGCTTATAATGCGGGGTTTCTGGAATGGACTGATATGTTCACATGGACCCGTAAATTAATACCTTTCTTGCTGATTGGTGGAGGGCTTAGTCTTCTGGCAACGATTGGACTTTTTATTGTAAAGCGTCCGGGTGCGGCCTTGATGGGTATTCTTATTGGCGTTTTGGCCTTTGTGCCGGTTTATAGCCTGAAGAAAATGAAAGAGGTGAGCCAGATGGTACCGATGATCCATGACATAACCACCGATACCCAAGATCCGCCGCAATTTATTGCTCTGGCGGGCAAGCGCGCCAAGGCCTCAAACCCTGATGAGTATGATCGCGAGCAGACCGCCCAGCAATTAAAAGCCTATCCCGACCTTAAAACCTTTGTCAGTGACAAGCCTATGGATGAAGTTTTTACGGCAAGTGTTGAGGCGCTTGAAGCCATGGGCATTGCGATTGTCGATGCGGACAGGCAAGGCGGGCAGATTGAAGGCACGGCCACCACCAAATGGTTCCGCTTCAAGGATGATGTGATCATTCGCCTTCGCCAAAACGAACAAGGGGTCGCGGTCGATATGCGCTCCAAATCACGAGTCGGCAAATCCGATCTTGGCACCAATGCCAAGCGCATTCGGCGGTTTATGCAATTACTCGAAGCCAAACTGGAAGATTAAAATGAAAAAACTATCCCTTGGCCTGCTGGCTGGTGCCGGCCTGTTTATCGGCCTGTTTACAAATGTGGCAATGGCCGAAGAAATTGTTGTTGTCCATGCGGGCACTTTATTGGCGGTGCCCGGGCAAGCGGTGCAAACGCAACAAAGCATCATCATTGCCGATGGTAAAATCCGCAAGGTGGTGGCGGGCTATGTCGAGCCGCAAGCGCTGATTGGCGAGGGCGATGCGCTTATTGCCAGTTACGATTTGAAAGACAAGTTCGTCTTGCCGGGGATGATCGACAGCCATGTGCATTTGACTGCGGAACTTAATCCGCGTGGGCGTCTGGAAGCGGTGGAGATGAGTGATCCGGATCGGGCGATTTTGGCGGCGGGCTATGCCTACAAAACCCTGATGGCTGGTTTTACCACTGTACGCGATGTGGGTGCGCGCGGAGGTGATGCGATTTTTGCTTTGCGCGATGGGATTGAAAAGGGGCTAGTCGTTGGTCCAAGGGTTTATGCATCTGGCTCAACCATTTCCGTGACCGGTGGTCATGGGGATGGAACCCAGGGCTATCGCGATGATATTGCCCATATGATGATGTCCTCCGGGGTTTGCGATGGCGCGGCGGAATGTCGCAAAGCCGTGCGCGAACAAGTGCGGCGCGGGGCCGATCATATCAAGCTGACTGCAACTGGCGGGGTGTTATCCAATACTGCCGCAGGGCTGGGACAGCAATTTTTTAATGATGAATTGGAAGCGATTATGGATACCGCCCATTCCATGGGGCGGCGTGTGACCGCCCATGCCCATGGGGCTGATGGTATTAACTCGGCTTTGCGGGCCGGGGTCGATTCGATTGAGCATGGCACCTATTTGGACAATGAAAGTATTCGCCTGTTCAAGCGCAAAGGAGCTTATTTGGTGCCGACCATTCTGGCCGGGGTGACGGTGACCGAATGGGCCAATGACCCCAAAGGATTTTTATTGCCAGCCCAGCGGGCAAAGGCCAAACAGGTTGGTCCGCGCATGTTGGAGATGGCGCGCAAGGCCCATGAGGCCGGGGTGAAAATTGCTTTTGGCACTGATAGCGGTGTATCGGCCCATGGGGACAATGCCCGTGAATTGGCGCTATTGGTGGAGGCGGGCATGACCCCCATGGAAGCCTTGCAATCGGCGACCATAATGGCGGCTGACAATATGGGGCAGGGGGATCATTTTGGTAAAATCACGCCGGGCCTTGCCGCTGACATTATCGCGGTGGATGGCGATCCTTTGAGCGATATTTCGGTGATGATGGAAATCGCTTTTGTGATGAAGGATGGCGTTGCTTATAAGGGGAATTGATTTTCTAATTCCGAGTAGAAACAAAAAAGGCGCGGAAGATAATTTTCTTTCGCGCCTTTTATTTTGTTCTTTTTATTGACCAGCAAATTTAATTCAGCTTGGCCTGCACATCGCCAATGGCTTTGTCCACTAGAGCGGTCTGGGCGCTACCTTCGACGCGATCGCGGATGATGGCTTCGGCGGCAGCGACAGAAACTTCTGCGGTGCGATTGCGCACTTCGGCAATCGCTTGCTCTTCTGTGCGCTTGATTTTGGCTTCGGCAGCCTTGGTGCGGCGCTCTAATTGCTGCTCCATGCGCTGGCGGGTCTCTTCAGCGATGATTTTGGCGTCATTTTTCGCCTGATCAATAATTGATTGGGCTTCTTCTTCGGCTTCACGCTGGCGACGTTTATAGGTGGCCAGCACTTCTTGGGCTTCTTCACGCAGGCTGCGGGCCTCTTCCAGCTCATCGGAGATTTTTTGAGCGCGGCTATCCATGGCCTTGGCAATCATGCCCGGCACGCCTTTCCAGATGAAAAGGGCGATTATCAGCACAGAAGGTATCATCACCCAAGTGACCGGGTCCTGCCATATTCCGGGAGGGACATGCCCTTCCAGTTCCTGATGAATCTCTTCCACAATCGGGTTTTGGGATTCGGTTTCAGCCATTTTCATCATTCTTTCAAAAAGTCTTTCTGGGCAAAGGCTGACGCGTTAAGGCGCTACTTTTGCAATGGCGTCTTTTAACACGCTTTGGTCTGGTTTTTCGTCGATCAAAACTTCAACAAGCGCTGCGGTGGTCTCTTCGGCGGCTTCGGAAACCTTGGCTGTGGCCGATTTTTTCATGGCGGCAATGCGCGTTTCAGCTTCAGCCAGCCGTTCATTGAGGGTCTGGTCAATTTTCTTTTGTTCGGCCGCAATCTCGCTATCGATTTCAGCCTTGGTCTCTGCGGCTATGGCATTGGCCTTGGCGCGGGCATCGGCGAGGGCCTGATGATAGGTCTTTTCGGCTTCTTCTGCCTGTGATTTCAACTCTGCGGCCTGATCAAGATCATCGGCAATGCGGTTGCGCCGTTGCTCGATAATCCCGCCAAGGCGTGGCAGGAATATGAAATTCATCGCCAGATAAAGCGACAAGAAAGTGACCGTCAGCCAGAAAAGCTGGCTTGGATAAGTGCTAGCATCAAGCTGCGGGAGGCCACCTTTTTCGGCGGCCTCCGCACCAGCGGCTAAAAGTAAGAGGAACGGCGACATTTATGCGTTCCCTTTCATTGTTGGTTTAAAATACGAACAGCAAGATCATTGCAACAACAAAGCCGAGCAGACCGGTAAATTCGGTCAACGCAAAGCCGAGCAGCAATTGTTGCTGATTGGCAGCTGCGGCTGACGGGTTGCGAAAAGCGCCTTCGAGGAATTTGCCGAAAATAGTGCCAATACCAATACCGGCACCGGCGAGTGGAATAGCGGCAAGACCTGCACCAATGAGTTTCGCGGCTTCTGGTTCCATGATTTTAGTCTCCTAAAGTGGTTTAAAATGTTGAGCCTGTTAATCCCGTTCCCGTGGCTGGCCCTATTAAGCCCCGTGGGAAATATTTGTCCTCGAATACTAGTGTGAGGGGTGAATCGCGTCGTTTATATAGATGCAGGAAAGAATAGCAAACACATAGGCCTGCAAGAAGGCTATCAGCAATTCCAGCAGCAAAACCGCCACATTGCCCATGAAAGGCAGGATGGACAGCACCGCCCAAGGACCCGCCACCAAAAGGCTGGCGACAAAAGTGGCAAAGATTTTCAAGATCAGATGGCCAGCCAGCATATTGGCAAATAGCCGGATGCCAAGGCTGATGGGGCGCGACAGAAAGGATACAATTTCAATGATGGTTATCAGGGGTAGCATCAAAATGGGTACGCCGGATGGCACAAACAGTTTCAAAAAGCCGAGCCCGTTTTTGTAAAAGCCGTAAACCACCACCAGAGTGAAGGTGACCATGCCAAGGGCGAAAGTGACAATCAGATGGCTGGTCGGGGTGAAGGTATGCCATTTGGCAGGTGTGCCCGGAATGCTTGGCCATAGGCCTAAAAGATTGGAGGCAAAGATAAACATGAACAGGGTGAAGATATAAGGGAAGAACTTCATCCCTTCCGAGCCAGCAACACCGCGTAGCATGTCCGCAATAAAGATATAGAAGCTCTCTCCTGCCGATTGCGTGCGCCCCGGCACCAGCGATAGGCGACGGGTGGCCATGAACATGAAGAGACTGATGGCAGCAACGCCAATGACCATCCATAGAGAGGAATTGGTAAAGGAAAGATCGAGATTTCCCACATGAAAGGGGATGATCTGCATAATCTCAAACTGTTCCATCGGTCCGGCGAGCATTATAGCGTTCAATAGTGTCATTCCAGTATTCCCAAATCCCGTTCAAAAAAGCGCCGGGTAAAATGGCGCTTAACTTCTATTCGTCGTCATCGTCACCCTTATCGGGTTCCATCTCTTTCATGGCGCGGGTGACATTGAGCATCCCCGCCGCAAATCCAATACCAATCCCGATCAATAGGAACAAAGGCAATGTTCCCAGCCATCGATCAAGACCCAACCCCATGGCGCCGGCGACCATAGGGGCCGCCACTAATTCCGTTGCCAACCGCCAACCTTTGCCCAAAGTGCTATGGGTCTCCGGTCCGGTCTCATGTTTTTCGCCGCGGGCTTTGGCAATTTTTTGCCCTAGCCGATCCAAGCGATCTTCGTCATTGGGGTCCTCATAGCTGGTTTGGTCTTTGTCAGCCATAACCATTTTCAAACCGCCATTTCGAAGCGTAAAAACAAAGGAAAAACAAGCGGGGTGCCCCCTTGTCAAATTCGGCGCAAACTAGCGATAACCATGACCCGCGTCAAGAAAGGAAATAGCCGGGCAAGCCATTGATTATGTTTGTTTATTTTTAGCTGTGTGAATTTTTCTCAAGCCGCTTCGAGGGCATCGCAGCAGCCGAGTTTCGCGATTTGAAAAATGCCTTGGCATAAGGCCTATTCGGCAGCAACCATTTGCTCGGCATTGGACAGATCAACGGAGACAAGCTGGCTGATGCCGCGCTCGACCATGGTCACCCCGTAAAGCCGGTCCATGCGTGACATGGTCAAGGCATGGTGGG
>WFQB01000123.1 GCA_015487305.1 Parvularculaceae bacterium
GCATCACTGCTTTTTCCTTATTCTCAAGCTCCCCGAGCGAGGAATGTCCCGGACAAATATTTGGCTTTGGCTTTGGCTTTGGCTTTGGCTTTGGCTTTGGCTTTGGCTTTGGCTTTGGCTTTGGCTTTGGCGGGCCTCAACCCCAACCTCACCCCCCAAGTCAACCCTGATTTCATTATAAATAACTGACTGGTTAGTTATTTATATGGTCAAAAAGGGCTGATGTCAAGAGGGAGGGCTTTAGGGATTGGATGTAAGGGTTGAACTAAATGTGAGAGAATCAGGGATCAGAGGCTTGATAAAGGCAGCAAGACCCGACAACCGGACCAGCGCTCCTGGCGCAAGACCATTTTTATGACCGCAGGGAAAAAGGCGTGAAATCCGTGTCTTCATCATAGACATCGACCCCTTCTATCTTTTTCAGACGGCCAACCACAAAATAGGTGACGGGGGTAAGCAGCGCTTCCCACACGACTTTCAGGATGTAGTTGGTGATGAGGACCGTGACCACGGCGCTTGTGGTCCACACCCCAAGAAAAGCAATTGGGTAAAATAAAATACTATCAACCCCCTGCCCGACAATGGTGGAGCCAATGGTCCGCTGCCAGAGATTTTTGCCCTTCGACCACACTTTCATGCGCGCCATGACAAAAGCATTGGCCAGCTCCCCGGCCCAAAAAGCGATGATTGATGCAAACACAATGCGCGGGGTAAGACCGAACACTTCCACATAGGCGGCTTGGCCCTCCCAGATATCGGCAGGCGGCAAGGCCACCACCACCCAGGCCATGGCCGCCATGAAAATCACTGCCGCAAAACCGGCCCAGATTACCCGGCGGGCGCGGGCATAGCCGTAAACTTCCGTCAGCACATCGCCAAGCACATAAGAAAGCGGAAAAAATAATATCCCCGCGCCAAAAATCTGCGTGCCGAAGAAAGGCAAATCCACTTGCGACAGCTTGGCCGCGCCAATCAGGTTTGAGCAGATGAGAATGGCAACAAAGGCCGCCATGCAAAAATCATAATAGCGGAAGCGATGGCCTTTCAGGGCTTCTGCCTTTATATGTTTTTCCGCGCCTGCCATAAAGCTATTCGCTTAAAATGGCTTTGATGGCTTGCAGGGCCTGTTCAGCCTTGTCTCCATCAGGGCCACCAGCCTGCGCCATATCAGGCTTGCCGCCGCCGCCCTTGCCACCAACGGCCTCGGCCCCGCAACGCACCAGATCAACCGCGTTAAAGCGGTCCTGTAAATCATCACTGACACCAATGCCTATGGCCGCTTTGCCATCATTAACCGCTACAAAGGCGACAATGCAGGAGCCGGTTTTCTTTTTTGTCTCATTAATAAGACCACGCAAATCTTTAGGCGAGACATCCGGCAACACTTTACCAATAAAAGGAACGCCGCAGACATCTTCCGGCTTGCTTGCCTCGCCGCTGCCGCCCATGGCCAATTTTTTGCGCGCTTCGGCCAGTTGCTTGTCGAGTTTCTTGCGTTCTTCAAGCAAATGTTGCGTGCGCTCCACCAGTTTTGGTACCGGCGATTTCAGCACCTCTGCCGCGGCCTTGGCGATATGGGCCTCACCGATGAGATGAATACGCGCCGCCTCACCGGTCAGCGCCTCAATACGGCGAATGCCGGAGGCCACCGCGCCTTCGGAAAGAATAGCAAAGATGGCAATATCGCCAGTGCGGCTGACATGAGTACCGCCACATAATTCCACAGAATAATCGCGGTCGCCTTCAATCTCTTGGCCCATATTCAGCACACGGACCGTGTCATCATATTTTTCACCAAACAAGGCAATAGCTCCGGCTTCCAATGCCTCGTCATAATCCATAATTCGCGTGCCAACCGGCGCGTTCTGGCGAATGATGGCATTGACCTCGCGCTCAATCGCCGCAATGTCATGAGGGGTGAGGCCTTGGTTGTGAGAAAAATCAAAGCGCAATCTGTCTGGCGCAACCAGTGAGCCTTTTTGGGTGACATGATCGCCGAGAATATGGCGCAAAGCCGCATGCAGCAAATGGGTCGCCGAATGATTAGCACGAATTTGATCGCGCCGATCTCGATCTATTTCCAAGGTGAGCGTGTCGCCAATTTTCAAGCCGCCCTTTTTGACCACTGCCATATGACCATGCAGTACATCGCCTCGTTTTTTCACATCGGAAATGCAGATGAGATTGTCCCCGCTGGTCGCCTGCCCGGCATCGCCCACCTGGCCGCCGGATTCGGCGTAAAACGGTGTTTGGCTGACGACAAATTCTATCTCATCGCCTTCGCTAGCCTGCTCTACCGGTTTGCCATCTTTGACAATTGCTTGCACAACCCCATCGGCGCGGTCATGGACATAGCCGACAAATTCTGTTGCGCCGATCTTGTCGCGAATGTCGAACCATAGAGTTTCAGAAGCCGCATCACCGGAGCCCTGCCAATGGGCACGGGCAGCAGCGCGCTGGGCCGCCATGGAGGTTTCAAACCCTGCCTCATCGACGGCAATGCCTTTGCGGCGCAGGGCGTCTTGAGTGAGATCGAGGGGGAAACCATAAGTGTCGTAAAGTTTGAAGGCTGTTTCGCCGGGGAAGTTTTTCCCTTGCGGTAATTTTTGTAATTCCGCGTCCAGCATTTTCAATCCGCGATCCAGTAGTGAGCGAAATTTTTCTTCTTCCGAATTCAGCGTTTGGGTAATCAGGCTTTGTGCACGCACAAGCTCAGGGAACGCTGCACCCATTTCTTCAACCAATACCGGCGTAAGGCGGGCCAATAATGGTTCGCGTGCGCCCAGCGTATGCGCATAGCGCATGGCCCGGCGCATTATGCGTCGCAACACATAGCCGCGCCCTTCATTGGAGGGCATCACCCCGTCAGCCAATAAGAACGACGATGCGCGCAAATGATCGGCAATGACCCGGTGGGCCGGGCCGTTCTCGCCTTGCATATTGGTACCGGTCAGCATTTGGCTGGCATCGGTGAGTCTTAAAAATAAATCCGTATCATAATTATCATGCTTGCCTTGCATCACCGCAGCGATGCGCTCCAACCCCATGCCGGTGTCAATGGACGGCTTTGGCAAATCCGTTTGCGTGCCATCGACATGGCGCTCAAACTGCATGAAAACGAGATTCCATATTTCGATGAAGCGATCGCCGTCTTCATCGGGCGAGCCCGGCGGGCCACCGGCGACATCCTCCCCATGGTCATAAAAAATTTCCGAGCAGGGACCGCAAGGGCCAGTATCGCCCATGGACCAGAAATTATCGTTAGTGGCGATGCGGATAATCCGCTCTTCGGGCAGGCCGGCAATTTTTGCCCAAAGAGCAGCCGCCTCATCATCGGTGTGATAGACGGTGGTTAGAATTTTGGCAGGGTCGAGGCCAAATTCTTTGGTGATAAGGGTCCAGGCGCTTTCAATCGCCTCTTCTTTAAAGTAGTCGCCAAAGGAGAAATTGCCGAGCATCTCGAAAAATGTGTGATGGCGCGCTGTGTAACCGACATTATCGAGGTCATTATGCTTGCCCCCGGCGCGCACGCATTTTTGCGATGAGGTCGCCCGCGTAAAGGGGCGTTTTTCGGCACCAGTAAAAACATTTTTGAACGGCACCATACCCGCATTGACGAATAAAAGCGTCGGGTCGTTTTGCGGTACTAGCGGCGCTGAAGGCACAATTTCGTGGTCGCGCCCGGCGTAAAAGTTCAAAAAGGTCGAGCGAATATCGTTCAATGTTTTCATGTTATGGATTTCTGTCCGGTCAAATAGCTATCTGTCAGGCGGCAAAATCGAGGCCCATTTTTCGCAAAAGTGCTTTAATCTCGCTTCTTATACGCCTATGCGCCCCATAGCAAAACGCGAAAATCTCCTATCAAAGCCATAAACTCAAAAAAAAGAGGGCCCGGCCAAAGCCGGACCCTCCCAAATGTTGCAATAATCAACCAAGCGAAGAAGGATTAATGCAACAAACCTTAAAAAAGGCCTCCACCCCCTTCGCGAGGGAGGATTTATTCGTTAGCCGCTTTGGCCCCGTCATCATCTTTGACTTTCTCGCCAGTCATCAGATCCTCAGCAATCAGCCCGGCATTAGCGCGAATCGCATGTTCGATCTCCGCCGCCATTTCCGGATTATCCGCAAGAAATTGCTTGGCATTTTCCCGCCCCTGTCCAATCCGCTCAGAATTATAGGAATACCAAGAGCCGGATTTCTCAACCACGCCAGCGGTGACCCCAAGGTCAACCAGCTCACCCATTTTGGAGATGCCTTTGCCATACATGATGTCAAATTCGACCTGCTTAAAGGGGGGTGCCATTTTATTTTTCACAACCTTGACCCGAGTCTGGTTGCCAATAATCTCATCGCGCTGCTTGATGGCACCAATACGGCGAATATCAAGGCGCACAGAGGAATAGAATTTCAGCGCATTACCGCCCGTGGTGGTTTCTGGCGAACCAAACATCACACCGATTTTCATACGAATCTGGTTGATGAA
>WFQB01000124.1 GCA_015487305.1 Parvularculaceae bacterium
GGCCAATATGGGGGCTTGGCTTGCTGAAATAAACCAGACAGGGGCGGTGATTGGCTATGCGCTTAATCTCCCGCCGGACCTGCCGGTGAAGATTGAAGAGGGTGATATTGAATTAAAGCGTATCTATCTGCTGTCGCGGTTTCAGGGGGGTGGGGCCGGAAAAGCGCTATTGGCGGCTTCGGTCAATCATGCCCGCGAACAAGGGGCTGGGCGGTTGCTGGTTGGGGTTTATGACCAGAATGACAAGGCCCTCGCCTTTTATCGCCGTTCCGGCTTTGAGGAGATTGGCACCAGAAAATTTCAGGTTGGTAGTGATTTTTACCATGATTTGGTACTGGCCTTGCCTCTTTAGTGGCGGCTGGTCTCTGGTTTTGTTGGAAATTCATTTGCGCTTGGGGCGCTGGTTGGGTAAACAGCCCTGACCTGCCCATTTTGATTATCCAGCCGGGCAGGGTCTATGCAGGGGTGTAGCTCAGTTGGTAGAGCATCGGTCTCCAAAACCGAGGGCCGGGGGTTCGAGTCCCTCCGCCCCTGCCATTTCCGATATTAGCATAGGGAAAGGAATTGCCTTGCTCTGTGTGCTGGAAAGTCTGAACCCCCTAATTTTATACTAGCCTGACCGAAGGTCAGGCGATGGTTCGAGTCCCTCCGCCCCTGCCACTTCAAATCCGGTTTGACACAGTCAAAATTTTTGGTCCCTTCGTAGTCGGTCTGCCGAAGGCAGAAAAAACCTTCCTGTGGAAGGTTTTTAGGCGAAGAAGGCCCGGCAGGGCGGACCAAAAATAGGATTTGAAGGCCACGGCAGTGGCATATTACGCTCGCTGCTGATCCCTTGGCGATGCCAAGGGGCAGCAGCGCGGCGCATGGGCGCCGGGGCCGTAGTCACGGCCCTGCCATTTTTTGCCTCGCGGGGCGTAGCGCCCCTCATCCTGAGCCCGTCGAAGGACGGCGGGGCGGCGAACGGTCGCCGGGGTCGCCGCCCTATATGCTTGTCTCTTCCCGGGAGGGCGTGACTTGAAATTTACTTAACCGGAGAATGTCCTGTCGTATAATTCCAGCAATGGCAGCGCCAGAAACGCGGCGGCGAAACCTGTTGTCCATATTACCACTGATAATTTGAAAATGCGTTTGTTCCAGCGATGGGCGGTTTCGCATTTTGCTGCGAGGTCCGGATCAGTGGGGCAGGTGCGTCCCGGGCGATAGAGCAAAAAACCGGATAAGATCAGCATTAATGCCGAGAAGGCGAATACCCATATTTTGTGCAGGCTTAAAAATATCAGAAATGGGAAAGCATTAGTGAGGCTGGCGAGCGAAGCACCAAGCCCGAGCGTAACCAGCGCAATGGGTAGGGCGCAACAGATCAATGTGCCTGATGAGGAGAACAGGGTCAGCCAGCCAAGAATACCGTCTCGGCGAAGGGCGCTGGATTCTTCGCTCACAATTCCTCGCTCTCCATAGAACGCATCGTAAAGCCTGCATCTTTGAACAATTTGGTCATCTGCTCTTCGGTGAGCACCGTTCCCTCACTGACAGATACTTTTACAATGCCGGCATCAAGATCAACTTCAATATTTTCGACGCCTTCAATTTTCTTCAGCTTTTTTTCAATGCCATAGGCACAATAGGGGCAGGCCAGCCCATCAACCCGCATGGTATATTGGGTGCTGGCCGCATAGGCTGTTCCAATCATCGTGATGGTCATCAGTAGAATTAAAAAAAACTTTTTCATGTCTTTCTGGATCCTTTCATTGGCCCGGTTCTTATGGTTGGGCCTTGCGGTTTAGCGATGTAATTCAAGCTCTAAAATTGCGCGATAATCAGTGTTGTTTTGTGTGCCATTGAGATCGCTGCTGATTGGAATTTGCACACCGGTTTTGATGGCAAAATTGCGATAGGTCCACATCAGGCCGGGGCTGGCAAACCATTCCACGCCGCCGCTATTGGCAAGGGCGAGACCATTTAAACTGTCGCGTTCGCTGCTTTCTCCGTTCAACTCAATCATCCAGACCCAATCAGGTTCCAGATATCCGGTTTGCTTGAAGCGAATACCGCCAACAAGATCCACAAGCACTTTGTCACCGCGATCAAGCCCCAGACCATTGGTGCCATTATTGCGATAGCGCATGGCGGCCCAACGATACCATTTGCGCCCTTCATAGCCATAGGTGAGGCCGGTGACATAGTCGGTCGCGCCGCTGCTGATCTCATTGGCTCCATTATCAAGAATGGCTGTGAGGGAAAGGGAGGCGGATTCCTGCAAGCCAAGGCCGTCTTTTCGCCAGAAGCGGTATTTGGTGGCGATGCTGGTGGCGCCGAGGCCTTCCCGATCAGGCCCCACACCCTGTTGAAAAACATAAGGAGTGGCAATGCCAATGGTCCAATTACTGGTCAGGCCATATTTAAGGCGCAAGAGATAGCGCGCATTTTTTCGGTCTCCAGCCTCAGCCTGAAATGTGCTGGCGTGATATTCAACGCCGCCTTTAAACAAAGTATGGGGTCCAAGGCCAAAGATCGGATCATGGGCCAGACTATTCCCCGGCACTATAACGAATAAAAGCGTGAGCAGGCCGAGGAGAAAAGAGTTTGATCTATGCATGGTCCCAAAAATAGAGGCTATAGCTACTACAGGGTCAAGGGGCGATTTTTCGCTCTCACGGGGATGTGAGTTTCTTTTAAAATCAGGGGTTTATTAAACCCTGCAATTCTGCTTCTTGCTCATGGTTTGAAGTTGAACTTATAGAGCGCCGGTGATGAGGCAATGATGATTGACAGGGCAGAGCAGTGGTGAGCAAACAACAAAAACCTTGGATTGTTTTGAAATTTGGCGGCACCAGTGTGGCTTCGCGCGCACGGTGGCAAAAGATTGCGCAGATTGCGCGTGCTCTTAAAGAGCAAGGCAAGGCAGTGCTCATTGTTCATTCCGCTCTGGCGGGTGTTTCGGATCTGCTTGAAGTCTCGGTGCAGGCTGCGCTTGATGGTGAGCGCCGTTCTGTTATTTCCTCCCTACGCGAAAAACATTTGCAGCTTGCCGCTGATCTTGGTGTTGATGGCGCGTCTTTATTATCGGGATATTTTCATGAGCTGGAGCAATTGCTTGATGGCATTGCTCTTATTGGGGAGGCAAGTGCGCGGGTTCGGGCGCGGTTGCTGGCGCTGGGGGAGTTGATGGCGACGCGGCTGGGGGCAGCATGGCTCAATAATCAGGGATTTGATTGCACATGGCTTGATGCTCGCGATGTTCTGGTGAGCGATATGCCTAACCGGTCTGGTGACAATACGCGCTTTCTTTCTGCTGCTTGCGCCGATGGCGCTGATAAAGATATGCAGGCGCGGTTGAGGAATTTCGGAGCCGATATTGTTCTCACCCAAGGGTTTATTGCCAGCAATAGGCAAGGGGAAACGGTTTTGCTTGGGCGCGGCGGGTCTGATACTTCTGCCGCCTTGTTTGCAGCGAAATTACAGGCTGAGCGGCTGGAAATCTGGACCGATGTGCGGGGTATGTTCAGTGCCGACCCGCGGCTTATTCCTGCGGCGCGGCTGCTCAAAGATCTCAGCTATGAAGAAGCGCAGGAGATTGCAGGCATGGGGGCGAAAATTGTTCACCCGCATAGCCTGCCCCCTGTGCGCCGGGCCAATGTGCCGGTTATTGTAAAATCCACGGCCACTCCTGACCTTGATGGCACGCTGATTACAAATGCACCCATGGATACAAGTCCTCGGGTCAAAGCCATTGCGGTGCGCACAGGTCTGGTCCTCGTTTCCATGACTTCGTCTGATATGTGGCAGCAACCGGGTTTTCTGGCCCGGGCCTTTACGGCATTTGCTGATAATGGCTTGTCGATTGATCTTGTTTCAACCTCGGAAACCAGTGTGACAGTCTCACTGGATGACCCGACAAAGATCGATGAGGCGGCATTGGCTGAGGTTACAAAAGATCTGGAGAAATTTTGCCGGGTCAATATTCTGCGAGGCTGTGCTTCTGTGTCTCTGGTGGGACGGGGAATTCGGGCGATTTTGCACAAGCTGACGCCAGCGCTGGAGCTTTTTCGCGAACATCCGGTGAGGTTGTTAAGTCAAGCGGCCAATGATTTGAATTTTACTGTGGTTGTTGATGAAGAGCAGGCGCATTTGCTGGCAGCGCGCCTGCATGATTCCATGGTGCAGGTTGAACCAGATGATGAAGTGTTTGGGCCGACTTGGAACAGCGTGGAGGAGGTGGTTGAAAATGAACAGGCCGGACCTGTCTGGTGGCAAGACAAGCAAAAAGAGCTGCTGGCTTTGATGAAAGAAAGGAGCGCTGCCTATATTTATGATCTTGAAACAGTGGATCGCCAGATTGCCGCGCTTAAAAAATTGAAATCAGTGGCGCGCATTTTTTATGCCATGAAGGCCAATGGCCATAAGGCCTTTATCGAGCGTGTGCTGGGTGCCGGTCTTGGTGTTGAATGTGTTTCAATGGGTGAAGTTGATTATGTGTTGCGATATTTCCCGCAAACAGCGCCGGAACGGATTCACTTTACGCCAAATTTTGCTCCGCGTTTAGAATATGAAGCGGCGCTGAAACTGGGCATCCGGGTGACCCTCGACAATCTCTATCCTTTGCAAGCATGGCCGGAAATTTTTAACGGGGCGGCGTTGAATATAAGGGTCGACCCGGGGCGTTCGCGAGGCCATCACATGCATGTTCTAACCGCCGGAACCAGAGCCAAATTCGGTGTGCCGATGGAGGACTTGCCCGAGATATTGGAAAGGGTGACGGCTTGCGGCGCGAAGATTGTCGGGCTGCATGCTCATGCGGGCAGTGGCATTCTTGACCCCGGCCATTGGCAGGAGCTGGCCCGAAATCTTGGAAAACTTGCGGCTGACTTTCCGGACCTTCAGCAGATTAATCTTGGTGGTGGTCTTGGCATTCCGGCCCGGCCCGGCGGTGTGCCTTTTGACATGCAGGCGCTTGATGATGGGCTTGCTATCGTCCGGCAGGAAATAGGGGAAATAGATTTATGGCTCGAGCCCGGTCGCTATGTGGTCGCCGAAGCGGGCGTGTTGTTGGCGCGGGTGACGCAAGTGAAATCCAAGGGGCGAACAAATTATATCGGCGTTGAAACCGGTATGAATTCTCTTATTCGCCCGGCGCTTTACAGCGCGCGCCATGAGATTGTTAATCTGTCTCGTCTTGATGAACCGGTGGACCCGCATCCGGTAACGATTGTCGGTCCGATTTGTGAATCGGCAGATATTCTCGGGGCTGACCGGCACCTTCCTGTAACGCAAGAGGGTGATATTCTTCTAATCGCTGATGCGGGCGCTTATGGTTATGTTATGGGCTCAAGCTATAATATGCGCCCTCCGGCAGAAGAGATAGTTTTAAGCGCAGGGTTTGGTCAGCCGGAATAAGCGCCCGCCCATTAATCCATCATCAATCTATATAAGTCTGTGGGCAGTTTTCTTCGTCTTTATAGATGCAGGCGGCGGCGAGGGTTTCGTCGCAATATTGGCAGAGCGCAGTTGGGGTTGGTTTGATGATTTTGTCATTTTCAATGCTGAAGCCTTTATTGCGAAATTGCTTTAAGGCTCGCGAAAAGGTTTCCGGAGTCATGTCGAGATAAGAGGCGGTGGTGGATTTGTCATAGGGCAGGGTGATGGCGCTTGATTCGCCGCCGCTTTGTTCAATGCCAAGTTTTAAAAGAAACCAGCCAACCCGTTCTGAAGCAGTTTTCAGGCGCGAATGTTCTATCTGCTGAATCAGCCCTTGTGAGCGCAAAGATAAAGAACCAATCATATTTAAGGCAAATTTGGCATTTTCCATCAGGCTTTGGCGAACGATGGGCGCAGGGATGGAGAGCAATGTTGTGTTTTGGACAATCTGAGCACTGACAATGGACGGAATATTGAGAAAGACGGCTGCTTCCATCAGCGAATCACCCGCTGACAGCATTTGTAAAATCGCTTCATCGCCGGAATCTGTGCCTTTGAAGATTTTAACCCAGCCCTCAAGAATAAGATAATAGCGCGACAAGGTTTCCCCTTGCATGAATAATATCTGACCTTTGTCGTAATTGCGCACATCCCCATGGGATAAAAGATTGTCGAGATCCCCATCAGCCAATTTTGAAAAGGCCGGTAGCGCTTTTATCAATGGCATATAGGGTTCAAAAAGATTGGTGCGAGGGCTTTTTGCGGCCATGGCCACCGCCTGTCCGGCGCTATGGTCAAGGTCGCAAACAAGGTTCTGTCCGGCGAGATGGAGGCGGTCAATTTTGCCGGTCAAAAGCTCAAACCATGTGATCGGAGAGATCGCCTCAAGCCCTTCGGCATTGTCGGTTTCGGCCAATTGGTCATGGATAAAATCGAGGCACTCCATGACATAGCCACCCATGACCGATTCGACCTGCGCTTTTTGATCGGGCGCAGCAAGAGAGAAGAAAGCGCGCTGATAGGCCCCTTGTTCTTCTATCAAGCTTATCATCCGTTCGGAAAATTCTCGATTGCGAAAGGCTTTGGAGCAAAACCCATGCGCCCCCCAAGCCCGCTCTCGCCCGAGCCGTTCTTTCCATTGCAAATAGTTGGAATAGGCGCTGACCTTGACTGGATCGGCTTGCGGGAGCTGTAAGGCCAGTTCCACACATATATCCAAAATCGGAGCCACATATTTATAGGTATAGGCGTTAAGGGCAGCGGCGTAGCTAATCTCTTCTTTTTGGACTTTTGATCGGTGTTCGGATAGTTTTTCGCCTTGGGCTAACAGGTTTTCCAGCTTGCCACGGCGCAAGGGGTCTGTATCAACCTTGGAATATTGTTTTGTGCTGTCTCGAAAATCATCAAGCGCTTTATCACTTACCAGATATTGAGTGCGTAATTCGGAACTGAAGATTTCTCCTTCACTGTCGACGAAAAGTCCTGTCCGGCCTCTTTCTAATTGCCATTGATGGGCTAATTCTCCCATTTTCAGCAATAATTGCACGGTTTCGGTGGTGGGTGATGGGCTACTGGTCATGGGGGGACTTGTAACTGCTTTTCTCCTGTCTCGCCACAGATTTCGGGAAAAAACAACGGTCTTGATGCAGATCAATCCCAATTTACATGGGCGCGGCTATCCATCCATCATGGCTTGAAATCGGTCGAGCTGTTTCACTTCTTACAGAGGACAGAGCTGTGGGATATTTAGATAACATAACAAAGGGCCAGCAAACAACGGCCTTAACCTCGTCGACATTGGCTTTTACAGTGTGCTTCGCGGTCTGGACAATTTTTTCCATTATCGGGATTCGTATCAAGGCGGAATTGGGTTTGAACGATTCTCAATTCGGTTTGTTGATCGCTACGCCGATCCTTACCGGTTCTATTAGTCGTATTTTTCTCGGCATTTGGGCCGATCAATTTGGCGGACGCCTCGTTTACACATTATTGATGCTGGTCACGGCTGTCGCTGTGGCGATATTAACCTTTGCCGACACCTACATTATGTTTCTTTTGGCGGCGCTTGGTCTTGGTTTGGCGGGGGGCAGTTTTGCTGTCGGTATCGCTTATGTTTCCAAATGGTATCCTAAAGAGCAGCAGGGCACAGCGCTTGGCATTTTCGGCGTTGGCAATGTCGGGGCGGCAATTACCAATTTTGGCGCACCCTATTTGTTGATTGCCTTTGGTGGTGAATGGAAAGGCGTTGCTTTTGTTTATGCAGCGGTGCTGGCAGTTACAGCCATCCTGTTTTATATTTTCACCAAGGATGATCCCGCCCAGCAGGAACGCAAAGCGAAAGGCATTCGCGGCGACGGATTTATCAAACAGCTAGAGCCGCTAAAATATATGCAGGTTTGGCGCTTTGCTTTCTATTATTTCTTTGTCTTTGGGGCCTATGTGGCTTTGGCCTTGTGGCTGCCGCGTTTCTATACTGGCGCTTATGGCCTGTCACTGGCAACGGCTGGCCTGTTGACAGCGATCTATGCTTTGCCGGGTTCTATTTTCCGGGCTCTTGGCGGCTATCTCTCTGATAAAATCGGCGCCCGCGCTGTTATGTATTGGACCTTTGGTGTGTCGCTGGCAGTGATGTTCGTGCTCTCTTATCCTTCTACGACCTATACGGTTGCCGGTATTGAAGGGCCGATCGTATTTAATATCACTGTACCGCTTTGGATGGTCGTTGCCCTTACCATTGTTCTTGGCTTCTTCATGTCGCTGGGTAAGGCCGCCGTCTACAAACATATTCCGGTTTACTATCCAAACCATGTGGGGTCCGTCGGTGGCATGGTCGGACTTATTGGCGGCCTTGGCGGGTTCTTCCTGCCTGTTGCCTTTGGGGTGATGAATGATTTGATTGGTGTTTGGACCAGCCATTTCATGCTGCTGACCATCCTGGTCGCCATCAATCTGGTTTGGATGCATATCGCAATCGTCCGTTCGGAAAAAGCGAAATTCCCAGAGCAATCTGGGCCGAAAGATCTGCCTGAACTGGGAGACCTTCAAGATAGCATGAGCGAAGGAGCTAAAAATGGCTAAAGATCTATATGATTGGGACCCGGAAGACGAGGCCCAATGGAATTCAACAGGTAAGAAGATTGCCAATCGTAATTTGTGGATATCAATTCCAGCCCTTTTGTGTGGCTTTGCGGTTTGGCTCTTCTGGGGTATCATCACGGTACAGATGATCAATCTGGGTTACCCGTTTGAGCAATCGCAATTATTTACACTGGCTGCGATTGCCGGTCTGACAGGGGCAACCTTGCGTATTCCATCAACCTTTTTCATCCGGCTTGCCGGGGGTCGCAACACCATCTTTCTGACCACGGCTCTACTAATCATACCCGCTATGGGGACAGGTCTTTTGCTGCAAAACCCTGATACACCGCTTTGGCAATTTCAGTTGATGGCGCTGTTATCAGGTATTGGTGGCGGTAATTTCTCGGCGTCCATGTCCAATATTTCCTTTTTCTTTCCTAAGAAAGTTCAGGGCTATTCGCTGGGCATGAATGCCGGGCTTGGTAATTTTGGTGTTACCACCATGCAGGTTGTCATACCGCTGGTCATGACCGTTGGTATTTTTGGCGGCACCTCTATGACCTTGAAAGCCACATCCGGCACGCTAATCGGTAAAATACCAGCCGGTACCGAGACCTATCTTCAAAATGCCGGCTTTATCTGGGCGGCGGTCTTAGTGCCGATTGTTATCGCGGTGTGGCTGGGTATGAATAATATCAAGGCAGCCCATGTTTCGCCGAATGTTAAGGGACCACTACCGGCCTTTGCCAAAATTATTGGCATGTTGCTGATCGGACTTATCACTTCGACATTCGGCTTGTGGCTGATGTTGCCAACAGATGTTGGTGGCTCCGGTTGGAACGTCAGCAAATGGCTTGTCTTGCCGATCGTTGTTGTTTTAACGGTCTATGCGCTTCGGATGTTACCAGGGGCGATTGGACAGAGCCTGAAACACCAATATCAAATTTTCAAAAATAAGCACACTTGGGCGATGACAATAATCTACACCATGACCTTTGGTTCGTTCATTGGGTATGCGGTGGCCTTTGGTCTGGCGATTAAAGTTATCTTTGGCTTCCAGCATATTGAGGTAGACGGTGTTATGACCCATGACACGCTCAACCCTGACGGGCCATCGGCCTTGATGTTTGCGTGGACCGGGCCGTTTATTGGGGCGCTTATCCGGCCCATTGGCGGTATCATCTCCGACAAGATTGGCGGGGCCAGAGTGACGCAAATTATCTCAGTCATTATGGTGATTGCGGCTCTTGGTGTCGCCTACTTCATGAAGCAGGCCTATATGTCGCCAACCCCACAGGATTATTTCGTGCCATTCCTTATTCTGTTCCTCATATTGTTTGCGGCAACAGGGATTGGTAACGGATCAACTTTCAAAACCATTGCTGTGGTGTTTGATAAGGAACAGGCCGGGCCTGTGCTTGGCTGGACTGCAGCGATTGCGGCCTATGGCGCTTATATTATCCCCAAAGTATTTGGTGAGCAGATAAAAGCCACAACGCCGGAATATGCGCTTTACGGATTTGCGGCGTTCTATGTGCTGTGCATAATCATTAACTGGTGGTTCTATCTTCGTAAGGACGCCTATGTGAAAAATCCATAACAGTGACAAGCCGCCGCTTTCGCCAGCCAGGCGAGAGCGGCGCTGATAGTATTTTTGGTAATATGACGAATTATTCAGGAGACCAAGATGGGCCATTTCATTGATAGGCTGACCTACTTTTCCAAGATTGACGGTAAATTTGCCAATGGTCATGGCATAGTGACAGAAGAAGATCGTGGCTGGGAGCGCTCCTATCGGGGGCGCTGGGCCCATGACAAAATCGTCCGTTCAACTCATGGGGTGAACTGTACCGGATCGTGTAGTTGGAAAATCTATGTCAAAAACGGTTTGGTAACATGGGAAACCCAACAAACGGATTACCCGCGCACCAGACCGGATATGCCCAATCATGAACCGCGGGGTTGCTCTCGCGGGGCCAGCTATTCCTGGTATCTTTATTCGGCGGCGCGCCTGAAATTCCCTCTTGTTCGCTCGCGCCTGCTCAAAGCATGGCGGGCTGCCAAGGCGAAATATGCCGATCCGGTTGAGGCTTGGGGCAGTATTGTTTCAAACCCAAAGGCGGCCAATGATTATAAAAAACTGCGCGGCCTTGGAGGTTTTGTGCGCGGCAGTTGGGAAGAGGTCAATGAGATTATTGCCTCTGCCAATATTTATACGGTCAAAACCTATGGGCCGGACCGGGTTGTAGGTTTCTCGCCAATTCCGGCCATGTCGATGGTCTCCTATGCAGCGGGCACGCGCTATTTATCACTGATGGGTGGTACCTGCCTTAGCTTTTACGATTGGTATTGCGACTTGCCGCCATCCTCGCCGCAAGTTTGGGGCGAGCAAACTGATGTGCCGGAAAGCGCCGACTGGTTTAACTCCTCTTACATTATTGCTTGGGGGTCCAATGTGCCGCAGACGCGGACACCGGATGCGCATTTCTTTACCGAGACCCGCTATAAAGGCACCAAAACCGTTTCGGTAACACCGGATTATTCGGAAGTCGCCAAGCTCACCGACATTTGGTTGAACCCCCGTCAGGGTACTGATAGCGCCATGGCCATGGCTATGGGGCATGTGGTGTTTAAGGAATTTCACCTCGGTAAAAAATCGGAATATTTTGAAGATTATATCCGCACCTATTCCGACATGCCGATGCTGATCATGCTTGAAGAAAAAGATGGCGCTTTCCATCCGGGGCGGACATTGCGGGCCAGTGATTTTGATAATGATCTTGGCATAGAAGATAATGCTGATTGGTCGCCTGTTGTCTGGGATGAGCATTCCAAATCGATTAAATCTCCCAATGGCACAATCGGCTCTCGCTGGGGCACCAAGGGTAAGTGGAATCTGGAAGCAAAAGATCGTGCCAGTGGTAAAGATATCTGGGCCGAGCTTAGCTTTATTGAAAGTCATGATGATGTTGTGAAAGTGGCGTTTCCTTATTTTGGTGGCGTGCCCCATGATCAGGAAATCTTTGCCCACACATCCCATGATGAAGTGCAAACCCGCAATGTCCCCGTTCGCAAAATTAAGCTGAAAGACGGCTCTACGGCCTATACCACAACCGTTTATGATTTAACGGCTGCTAATTATGCGATTGATCGCGGCCTTGGCGGCGGCAATGTTGCATCTTCCTTTGATGACGATATTCCTTATACGCCCGCATGGCAGGAAAAAATTACCGGCGTTGATCGGGAAAAGGTCATTCAGGTCGCGCGGGAATTTGCTGAAAATGCCGACAAGACGAGAGGCCGATCCATGGTCATTCTCGGTGCCGCCATCAATCACTGGTATCATATGGATATGATCTATCGGGGGATTATGAATCTCCTGATTATGTGCGGCTGTATCGGTAAATCCGGTGGTGGCTGGGCCCATTATGTGGGGCAGGAAAAACTGCGCCCGCAAACCGGCTGGATACCGCTGGCCTTTGCCACCGATTGGAACCGTCCACCGCGGCAAATGAATTCAACCTCATTTTTCTATAATCACTCAGATCAATGGCGTTATGAAAAGCTTCATGTGGATGAAATCCTCTCACCCATGGCCGATAAGAAGAAATGGCAGGATTATTCTCTGATAGATTGTAATGTCCGCTCGGAGCGCATGGGCTGGCTGCCATCATCACCACAATTCAACCAAAACCCGTTGAGCTTCAAATCACAGGCCGGTGATGGCGATGCCAAGGCTTGGGTGACCAAGCAATTGGTTGATGGTAAATTGGAATTTTCCTGTGAAGACCCTGATGATCCGGCCAATTTCCCGCGCAATCTGTTTGTCTGGCGCTCCAATATTCTTGGTTCTTCAGGCAAAGGCCATGAATATATCCTAAAGCACCTGCTTGGAGCTTCCAATGCGCTGATGGCTGATGATTTGGGTGTCACTGGCGGGGCCAAACCCAAAGAGGTTAAATGGCATGACAAGGCTGTAGAAGGAAAACTTGACCTCGTTGTGACCCTGGACTTCCGCCTGTCCACAACGGCTGTCTATTCGGATATCGTTTTGCCAGCGGCGACTTGGTATGAGAAAGATGATCTCAATACTTCCGACATGCACCCCTTCATTCATCCGCTTTCGCAAGCGGTGGAACCGGCTTGGGAGAGCCGTAGCGATTGGCAAATTTTTAAAGGGCTAGCGAAGAAGTTTTCCGAGCTATGCCCCGGTCATCTGGGTGTGGAGACAGATTTGGTTAGCGTGCCGATCCTTCACGACACGCCGGGTGAGCTTGGTCAGCCCTTGGATGTCAAAGACTGGAAAAAAGGCGAATGTGATCCGGTTCCCGGCAAAACCATGCCGGGGCTGGTTGAGGTCACCCGAAACTATCCGGCCCTGTATGAGATGTTTACCTCTGTGGGTCCGCTCATGGCCAAGCTTGGCAATGGCGGCAAGGGTATCGCATGGGATACCAAGGATGAAGTTAAGCTTCTTGGGCAGTTAAACCATACGGTGCGCAAAGAGGGCGTTGCCAAAGGGCAGCCGAAAATTGAATCGGCGATTGATGCCTGTGAGGTTGTTCTTAGTCTCGCTCCGGAAACCAATGGGGAAGTGGCGGTCAAAGCCTGGGCGGCGCTCAGCGAATTTACCGGCCGCGATCACACCCATTTGGCGCGGCCCAAGGAAGATGAGAAAATTCGCTTCCGGGATGTGCAGGCACAGCCGCGCAAGATCATTTCCTCACCCACATGGTCAGGATTGGAAGATGAGCATGTCAGCTATAATGCCGGCTATACCAATGTTCACGAATTGATACCGTGGCGCACGCTCACCGGGCGACAACAATTCTATATCGACCATGAATGGATGCGCGATTTTGGCGAGACGCTTTGTGTCTATAAGCCGCCTATTTCAACCCGCTCGATTAACTCGACGATTGAAAATCTTGGTGGTTCATCCAAACAGATCGCTCTCAACTGGATTACCCCGCACCAGAAATGGGGCATTCACTCCACCTATTCCGATAATCTGCTGATGCTGACCATGAATAGGGGCGGGCCGATTATCTGGATTTCTGAAACTGATGCGAAGAAAATCGATGTTGAGGATAATGACTGGATCGAGGTCTATAATGCCAATGGCGCTATTTCCGCCCGGGCGGTTGTCTCCCAGCGTGTGCCGGAAGGCATGAGTATGATGTATCATGCGCAGGAAAAAACCATGAACACGCCGGGCAATGCGATTACCAAACAGCGCGGCGGCATTCACAATTCGGTCACCCGCGCCGTTGTCAAACCCACTCATATGATTGGTGGCTATGCGCAATTGGCTTGGGGCTTTAATTATTACGGTACGGTTGGTTCCAACCGCGATGAATTTGTCATCGTCCGTAAAGCCCCCAAACTCGACTGGATGGAAGAGCCTTACAAGGAAGGCCAGTCAATCAATCTCGATATTAATCAGGGAGTGGCAAAATGACCATTCGTGCACAAATCGGCATGGTGCTAAATCTCGACAAATGTATCGGGTGCCACACCTGCTCTATCACTTGTAAAAATGTCTGGACCTCCAGATCTGGCGTTGAATATGCCTGGTTCAATAATGTGGAAACCAAGCCGGGGCTTGGCTATCCGCGAAATTGGGAAGACCAGTCAGAATGGAAAGGCGGCTGGGAGCGCACAAAATCCGGTAAGCTGAAACCAAAGGCTGGCGGTAAGGCGAGCCTGCTCGCGCAAATTTTCGCCAATCCCAACCTGCCGGAAATCGATGATTATTATGAGCCCTATACTTACGAATATGATCATCTGAAAACCGCCAAGGAATCGCGCACTGTCCCTACAGCGCGAATGAAATCGGCGATTACCGGTAAAACCAAGGAAGCGCCCGTTTGGGGTGTGAACTGGGAAGAAATTCTTGGTGGCGAGTTTAAAAAACGCTCGGCGGATTATAATTTCGGCGAAATGGAAAAGCAGATTTATGGAGAGTTTGAAAATACTTTCATGATGTATCTGCCGCGCCTGTGCGAGCATTGCCTTAATCCGGCCTGTGTAGCCTCTTGCCCATCGGGCGCTATTTACAAACGCGAGGAAGATGGCGTTGTCTTGATTGATCAGGATAAATGTCGCGGCTGGCGGATGTGTGTTTCCGGTTGCCCCTATAAGAAAATTTATTTCAACTGGCAGTCTGGTAAATCGGAAAAGTGCACCTTCTGCTATCCACGCCTTGAGGCGGGGGAGCCTACGGTGTGTTCGGAAACTTGCGTCGGACGCATACGTTATCTTGGGGTGCTGCTTTATGATGCTGACAAGATAAAAGAGGCGGCCTCGGTGCCTGATGAGGAAGATCTCTATCAGGCGCAATGCGATTTATTCCTTGATCCTAATGATCCGGACGTTTTGGCACGCGCCCGCGAAGATGGTGTGCCGGAGGCTTGGCTTGAGGCCGCCCAACGCTCACCGGTTTATAAGATGGCCATGGAGTGGAAAATCGCTTTTCCATTGCACCCAGAATATCGCACCTTGCCAATGGTTTGGTATGTGCCGCCATTATCGCCCATTCAATCAGCCCATGAAACGGGGATGCTTGGCAGTGACGGTATGTTGCCGGATGTCAAATCCTTACGCATTCCGGTTAAATATCTCGCCAATCTGCTAACAGCTGGCGATGAGGTGCCGGTTGTTTCAGCGCTGGAGCGAATGATGGGGATGCGTGCCTTTATGCGTGGCAAAACCGTTGAGGGCTTTACTGATGAGCGTCTATTGCAACGGCTTGGCATGAGCGGTGATGAAA
>WFQB01000125.1 GCA_015487305.1 Parvularculaceae bacterium
AAGCGCCGCATGATCTGCGCTGGCGCATCTTCATTCTGGCGGATCAGTTGCGAATCCAGAAAGCCACCGAGACGCTCCGGCAAAATCGCCGAAACGCTGCGAAAATAAGCACCGGCACTGTCATCGCTGAGGCTCTGCAAAGTAGTTTTAAGGCGAAAGGGGCGCGGCATAAAATCAAGTTTGGGATAAAGCGCGCCCAAAGGCCCAAAAACCACACGGCGCATGGGGGCCGGCAGCAGGCGGCGCATTTTTTCTTCCGCCCCATAAAGGCGATAGCGCCGATAACCGGCAAAAATTTCATCACTGCCATCACCAGAGAGGGCAACAATTACCTGCTCGCGGGCCGTGCGCGCCACCTCGATCATGGGCAGGGCAGAGCTATCGGCAAAAGGCTCCCCATAAATGCGCGCAGCCGCGTCAATCATCTCTCCCGCTTGGAGGCGGACATATTTTTGTGTATGCCTTGTGCCAAATTGTTTGGCAATTTTTTGCGCATAAATGCCATCATCATTTTTGGTTTCAGGAAAAGAGATGGTGAAACTTTGCGGCGGCGCATTGCTCGCTTGTGCCATGGCGGCGATGATGGCGCTTGAATCAACCCCGCCCGATAAAAACGCCCCCAAAGGCACATCGGACATCATCTGCCGCGAAACAGCGGCATCCAGCAGAGCGATCAATTCTTCAGGCTCTGCTCGCTCGCCCCCCCCAAGAGAGGGCCGCCAATAGCATTGCGGTTCACCCACGCCATTGCCATCAATTTGCAGAAAATGCGCCGCAGGCAGGCGATAGATATTTTTGTAAATCGTATGGGGGTCCGGCACATAGCCATAAGAAAAATAAGCCTCAACAGAGGCCGGACGCATGTCCCGGGGTACTAACCCCGATGCCAGCAACGCCCTCATTTCTGACGCAAACACAAACCAGCCATCAGGGGTGGTGGTGTAATAAAGCGGGCGCTCCCCAAACCGGTCACGGGCGAGGGTCAGACGGCGCTCGCTCTTATCCCAGATGGCAAAAGCATACATGCCGGTGACAGCATTAAGGGCTTTAATACCGCGCTGTTCAAACAATTCGGCCAGCACCTCGGTGTCACATTGGCTTTTGAGGGTGAGATTAAATTCCTTGGCAAGCTGGCGATGATTATAAATTTCACCATTATAGGTAAGGACATGCTGACCGGATATTGTTGTATGAGGCTGCGCGCCAGCGGCAAGATCAATAATCGCAAGGCGCCGATGGGCAAAGCCAATACCACTATCATGATAAAATCCTTCCCCATCAGGGCCACGATGGATAAGCGCTTTTGCCATGGCGGCAAGCACGCTTTTATCGGGCGTGCGCGCAGCCTTTAGGTCGAAAAGCCCGGCAATCCCGCACATGGGTCTATCCTTCCACCATCGCCACCAGCAAGGCAGGCAGGGCCAGCAGGATGAGCGTCGCAGCCAGATGGCGATTGGTCCAATGGGAAGGAGGGCGGGGATTGAAATCTTCTTTAAGAATATCACTAAAGTGGCGCTCGGAAAAATGATGGCCAATAGCAAGAAGCATTACAATGATAAGGGCCGTTACCGCCCAGCCCGGAGCCAGCGTGCTAAAGTCTTCTGGTGGCAATCCTTTTATAATAGCGACGAGGCTTAAGGTGAATTTGGCCATGAAAGGCAATAGCCCGGCAAAGGCGAGATAGATGGCGCGCTGGCGCCAGGATTTAAGAAATAACCATGCAAAAACTATTGCAAAGCTGATAGCGACCGAAAGGCCCGGGAGGGATGTTTCAATAGGCACTATCGGCACCATGGCGAATAAAAACCCCAGAGGAAAAATCATGGCGCGGCCAAAGCCCGGACCAATGAGCGCGATAATGCCGCTTATGAGCATGCCGATAAGGGCGAAATATTCTAAAATCTGAAAACCCGTTAAACGGGCAATGAACCAAAGCACCCCAAACAGGCAAATGCCCAAAAGAGCGGGTATATAGGGGCCGGGACGAAAGGCCTGCAGGCGCGAGCGCAGGCAAAACCCGATTACCAAAGATGTGGGCAGAATAAAAAAGCCATGAAGAAACATTGGCGCAGACCCCCAAACCGCAATCATGCGGGTGAGAGTGTCTGCATAGGCAAAAGCGAAAAGTGCGAGAAATAAGACAAAAGATAAACCAATAGCGATCAGCACTGGCGGCATTGTCGCGCGTGAAGCATCAGACCGGCCAGTAGGCGGGTCAGGGGCCTCGTCGTGGTTTAGCTCAATGCTCATCTTCAAATGCTCCCTTGAAAGGGTGGTGGCCGCAGACCCTTAAAATAGCCGTCGAGATGCGAAAAATACCTTAATCGCCGAACTGAATTTGACCATAAAGCGTTTCGCTTAAAGCAACGCTTCCAAAAGCCGTGACTTGTATCTTGGGGGCTGGCCGCTTAAAGCAATGGCGGATATTGAGCCTTGGCATCACGCCCCAAGGCAGTAACCTCAAGGCGATGGCAAGAATATGAGTGAATTACCCCAATATTTCAATGACATATCCAATGATCTTGAGGCCCTGCTGAGCCAGTGGATGGCGGCAGATCAAAGCGATATTACAGGCGCAGAGAAAAAATTGCGCCTCGCCATGGCAGACGCAGTGCTGGCAGGGGGCAAGCGATTGCGCCCCGGCCTGTGCGTGGCAACGGCTGATATGTTCGGGGTCGAGCGCTCAATTTCGTTAATTCTTGGGGGAGCAACCGAGCTGATCCATGCCTATTCTCTCGTCCATGATGATTTGCCGGCCATGGATGACAGCCCCTTGCGCCGGGGCCGCCCGAGCATCCACAAGGCCCATGATGAGGCGACGGCCATATTGGTGGGCGACGCCCTTCAGGCCAAGGCGTTTGAGAAATTGGCTGATGAAACGCTAGACCTACCGGCGGATGTTAAAATCGCATTGGTGCGCTTACTGGCCGAGGCCGCCGGAGCTTGCGGCATGGTCGGCGGTCAGATGATTGATATGACGCCGGATCAGGCACTGGAAAGCGAAAAAGACATACGCCATCTTCAGGCCCTGAAAACCGGCGCGATGATTGAAGTAGCGATTGAAATGGGAGCTGTGGCCGGGGGTGCCACCACCAATGAAATAGCGACTTTGAAAAAATTTGGTCAGGATCTCGGCTTTGCCTTCCAGATTATTGACGATTTGCTCGACCATAATGGCGATGAAGCCAGCATGGGCAAGCCGGTTGGTCAGGATAATGCCAATGACAAGCCCACTTTTGTAGAGGTTTTTGGCGAAGACAAAGCGAAATTTCGGGTTGATGCACTGATCCAATCAGCGACCGCTCATGTGGAAAGTTTCGGTGAGCGTGCAGACCCACTGGTCCAACTTGCTCATTATGTTCGTGAGCGGACCCATTGATCGGCTGGTTTTAAGAGCCTTCAGCTGCAAGCAGACCATTGCTTTCTTCGGCCACACGTTTTTTCTGCATTGCGCTCAGGCGTTGCATTTTGCGAATGTCAGAGCGGCTGACCTTGAAGGCAGAATCCACCCAATGCCCGACAATATCCATCATCTCGCTTTGGTCGAGGGCAAAGCTGCGCTTGCGGGCTTCAACCACTGAGCGATAGGTGTTGTATTTCTTGTCCATGCGCTTGAGGAAGGCTTGCAGCGCTTCTTCCCCTTCACCCTTTTTGGCCAAAACATCCACAATACCCCATTCAAACAGCTCTTCGGCTTTATAGAGGGCGCCGCCAAAGATCATATCTTCGGTTTTTTGCTGGCCAATTTTACGCCGCAGAAAGCTATAGGCCCCCATGCCGGGGAACATGCCAAAAAGAACTTCCGGCAAGCCCATCATCGAGCCTTCTTCAGCGACCAGAAAATCGCAAGCCAGCGCACATTCCAGACCACCGCCAAGGGCATCGCCGGAGACGAGGCAAACGGAAATGATCGGCAGCTCAAAGTTTTGATAGGTATCATGGCAAGCAAGAATGCAAGCGGTTGCATAGGCGGCAAGTTTTTCGCGATCCCCATTATTGATGCAATCGACAAACATCTCCAAATCACCCCCAAAGCTAAAAATCGACTGCTTCATGGATTTGAAAAGATAATAGCGAAACCAAAACTCTTCGCCTTCGGGGCGGGCAATGGTTTTGCTTTTGCGCAGGCCGGAAAAAATAGTTAAAAACTCCTCCACCAGCGGCTCGGTGACATTGGCATTGCGCGAATGGGTAAAAGAGCAAGTGAGCGTCCTTGCCTCAGGATCATGAGAGACCGCAAGGTCGCGCAGACCGGACGGATCAATATAGTCCTGCCATGGTGGATTGGTTTCTGACGAAACCACTTCCAGAGACTGTGATTGAACAGTCTGAAAGGGCAGTGGGTCACTTTTCTCAATAGTCATAGTGTTAACTTTTTACAGGGGCCAATTACGCTTGTCTCTTACAGCATTGCTGCAAAATGATTGCCACGACAAGAGTTTTTACAGTTCACGGGCAATTAATCATATTTTGCTAGAGATAAAGGGTTAACAAGACACTTAAATTAACCATTCAAAGGCTTGATGCAGGTACCCTATGGCTGTCATTTTTGTGGTCGACGACCGCGAGACCAACAGAAAGATTCTTACCCGTCTGGCTCAGCAATTGAGCGAGAATAATGAGGTCGTGGCCTATTCCAGTGGTTTAGAGGCAGTTGATGCGCTCGAAAACGTAACACCGGATCTGGTTGTGACAGATTATTCCATGCCGGGAATGAATGGCGCGGAATTTATTCATGAAATGCGCGCGCGTGAAGAAACCAAGGATATTCCGATCATTGTGGTCTCGACCTATGAGGATCGCTCTTATCGCCTGCGTTCTTTTGAAGCTGGCGCAACGGATTTCCTGCGCACGCCGATTGACCATTTTGAATTTCTGGCCCGGGCGAGAAACTGCCTCGAATTGCGCCGTCAGCATCTTCTGCTAGAAGACCGCGCAAGCCATCTTGAAGTTGAACTGGACGCTGCGCGGGCCGAGCATGAAAAAGCCCTGCGCGATAACGCGCAACGCATTGCTGCGGTGGCCGACGCGACCCCGGCGATTATTTATTCGGTGGATCAAGAAGGGCAAGTCTCTTTTGCCAATGATACAGCCGCCCATTTCTTTGGTGATTTACTGGAACAGCGCGCCGCTACGCAAATTTCTGAACTGATGCGAGACAGCAAAAATTTCGCCAAGGAAAAATCTGCCAAACAGACTCTGGAAGAGACTTTAGAGGGCAAGGATGGCGTGACCCGCACATTCCTTACGCGCCATAGCCGCTATCGCGATCCTGAAACAGGGCGCCAAATGATGCTGGTGGCCATGACGGACATTTCTGAACGCAAGGAAATGGAAGAAGAATTGGCCGTTGCCCGCGATGGAGCAGAAGCCGCCAGCCGGACAAAATCAGAATTTCTATCCAATATCAGCCATGAATTACGCACGCCTTTGCATTTGGTGATTGGATTTTCATCACTGGTGGTCAATGAAATTCACGGCCCTGTCGGTGATAATAAATATCAGGATTATGCCGCCGAGATTTTAAGCGCCGGCAAGCGGTTGGAAAAAATCATTAATAATATGATCCGCTATTCCTCCATTGAATTTGATGAAGTTGAATTGCATTTGGAACCGTTAACCTTTGGCGATGTCTATGATCAGGCCAAGCGTGAAGCCATGTCAGACAATTACGGAACGGAAGTCCAGTTTACCGAAAAATTTGATCCTGAATTGCGATTGAAGATTGATTTTGAACTGACCCGTCAGGCCTTATATGAAGTTATCAGTAATGCACTGACTTATACGCCAACCGATAGTCCGGTTCTTGTTTCCAGCAAAGTGTCGGAGGATGGCTTTCAATTACGCGTCCATACAGATGGGCCGGGTATTTCGCCCGAACTGATTGAAACCATCACATCGCCTTTTGGCATTGGGGTCGTTGATACAAAGACCAAGGGTCGCCAAGGCGTTGGTCTCGGCCTGCCATTGGCTATTCGGATGATGGAAACGCAAGGGGGTAATTTGGACGTTGAGTCAGCACCGGACCAAGGTGTCGACATTATTTTTCAATTTCCCGCCAGTTGTATTTTGACAAAAGAAGAAGATGAAGATGTTGGTGAGGCACTTTGGGGGCAGGCACAATAATGACATTCTGGGCAAGAATCAGACGGCGCATATCTGCTGCGGGAAAGAAAAACCCGTCAGAAAATGCAACCTATCGCAATCGGTTGGCACTGTTGGCAGCATTTTGGCTGGCCATCGTTGTCAGCAAGGATTTGATTGACGATCCGGCCATTAAGCTATCCTATCTTGCTTGGGGGCATCTGCTAAGTATTGGCCTTACAATTTTATCACGCATCTGGTTCGTCGTGAGACCGGAGCGTCAGGATTTACGTCTGATTATTTCAATTGCTATTGATTGCCTTACGGCGTCCATCGCCGTGGCCTATGGTGGCATTGTTGGGGTGCCATTTGTGTTTGCCTATTTATGGGCCTCTTTTGGTAACGGATTTCGTTTTGGGGTCACCATGCTGCGCTATGGCGCGGTGATTGGCTTTGGCAGCTTTTTTCTGGTGGCGCTGACGACGCCATATTGGCGCGAAAAGCCCGAAATCACCCTTATGATTATGACGATCCTGTTGATTTTGCCGGCTTATGCCGCCGGTTTGATCAATCGTTTGGAGCAGGCGATTGCCGGGGAAAAAGCGGCCAGTGTTGCCAAGTCAAAATTCCTTGCCATGATGAGCCATGAATTACGCACGCCACTCAATTCCATTATCAACCTGTCTTTGATGATGCCGCAAAAAGGCAATTTTGACGATGATCAAAAAGCCATGGCGATGTCGATCAATCAATCGGGTGAAACCCTTTTGGAAATGGTGGATAATATTCTGATTGTTTCCAAAGCAGAAGAACAGGCCATTGCCTCTCCGGCTGAGCGGGTTGACCTATATGAATTACTGCGCACGATTGATTTGGGCTTACGGCCTCTTGCATTTCAGAAAAAACTAAGCCTGCAATTACGCATGGATAGTGGCCTGTCGCGCTATGTGGAAAGCACGGGCGCGCATTTGAAAAAAATCCTTCTTAATCTGGGCGGCAATGCGATTAAATTCACAGATGCGGGTAGTGTGTCGATCTTGCTGGAGCGGTGCGAGGAAGACGAACAGGAATTTTTATTGATTAAAGTGTCCGATACGGGCGCCGGGATACCCAAAGACCGCCAAGACGCCATTTTTCAGCGCTTTGCTCAACTGGAAAATGCCAAAGCCAATCAGCTTGGCGGTGTGGGGCTTGGGCTTGCGATTTGTGCGGATTTGGCCAATGCCATGGGCGGGCGTATCTGGTTGGAAAGTGAAGAGGGGAAAGGGTCTGATTTTTGTGTGATGGTTCCCTTGCGGGAAATTGACAGTAAAGTCGAGCTGGTTCCAATTCATTCTTCTGTTTATGTTTATGGAGATGGCGATAGCCATTTTCTGGAATTGGCCCTGCAGTCAGCGGGAATTATTTGCACGCGTATTTGCGATAATATGTCAGCGGAAGATTTTGCCGAACGGTTAACCCATGATGCGGCGCTGGTATTTGTGCAAGGCAAATCGCGAGCTGAATTACCAAAATTTATGCGTCAGGCCGATAGCTATCAAAAATCATTTTTGATTGAAGTGGTCGAAAAAGAAGAGCAGCCCTTTGCTGATTTTCCATATTTCATGACCATCGGCAAAGAAGATGATGATGCGCTTGGACGTGTTCTTGGATTTGCTGCAGGCTATGAAATGGCGGCGCAGGAAATGGCCTCAATACCGAGCCTTACCGTATTACTTGCGGATGATAAGGATACCAATCTTGAGGTTGCCCGCCGCATGCTGGAAAATGAAGGCCATCAGGTTTTTGTCGCTCGCAATGGGGAAGAGGCTTTTGAACGCGCGCTGGAATACCATGACGAAATTGATCTCATCTTGATGGATGTCAATATGCCACGGGTTGATGGACTGGAAGCGACCAAGCTTATTCGCGCTGGCGAAGCTGGCGGTGTTCGTTGCACAATTTATGGTTTAACGGCTGATATTACCGAAGACGGTGTTGCGGGCTGTATGCGCGCTGGTATGGATGGGGTATTGCACAAGCCCTTGCGTCAAAGCGAGCTGCATAATATTTTGCAGGAAGTTTCCGTTTTGAAACCACAACAGCCGGTTGAGCAACAAGCAGAGCGGGCTCTGGTGGCGCTTGGCGAGTCCCCCACAACCAAACCACGAGTCAAACCCAAAACAAAATCTTTGGCCAATTCTATAGACCTTGACCGGTTGCAGGAATTGCAATCGCTTGACCCAAGCGGCGAGTTTGTGTCTGAAATTGCCGCAACATTCTTTACCGATGCCCTTGAAATTATGGCGGGAACGAGAGCAGCAGTTGAAGCGCGGGATATTCAACAATTACAAAAAATGCGCCATGCCATGCGCTCAACCGCCGTCAGCTTTGGCGCTATTTCAATCGACCATCTATGTGAAAAAGCCAGAGCCATTGATATTGGTGAAATTGAAACGGCAGGGGACAAGTTTATTGATGCATTGATTGGCGAATTGCGCACAGTACTAGAAGAGCTGGCTAGCCATGATTTTGCCAATCTAGATCCGGTCCTGATGGAAGAGCTGGAAAAAACGGCACGCAAAACCGGATAATCGGTTTTTGCGCTGTGCGGGTTACGCCAGTTTAGGTCATCGGTAAAACTTTTTTATTGGAAACTTCGCGCAGGATAAAGCTCGATTCTACTGTGGCCACATTGGCAACCTTCAACAGGGTTTCCGATAAAAAGCTTTCATAAGATGTCAGTGTCGGCACCACCACGCATAGAAAATAATCAAATTTCCCGGTCACCAAAACGCATTGCATGACCGCAGGTTCTTCTTTCATTTTCTGTTCAAAGGCCCGCAAAGATGTGTCGTCTTCTTTTTCAAGCTTTACATAAAGCAGAACGGTGACGGAAATGCCAATCGCTTCCTTGTTAATCTCGGTGCGGTAGCCTTTAATCACGCCATCGGCCTCAAGACGGCGCAGTCGGCGCAGGCAGGGGGTTGGTGACAGGCCAACTTTTTCCGCTAGATCCGCATTGGTGATACGGGCGTTTTCCTGAAGGTGGCGTAGAATTTTGCGGTCGATTTGGTCAAGCTTCATTGAAATGGGGTCCACTTTTTTCGCCGTTATGTGGCACTTTCTGCTAAATTGCAACCTTTTTCGGCAGGTATTGCGTCGGTTTTTTCGCCGATTCAGCCAGCCCTTGCTTTTTTACGCTTTCCCCCCGCGCTCCCTTTATGAGAGGTCAAAGCGGGCTTAGAACAATTCTGGATTTTTGAAGTTCCATATTTATCAGCAGGAAAGTTCATGAAGCAGCGTCAATTGAATGTCCCCGGTTACACAAAAGTCGTTCACTTTGAAGAAGAGGCCAGCGGACTATCTGCCATTATTTCTGTGCATGATGCGACCTTGGGGCCGGGCCTTGGTGGCTGTCGTTGTCGCGCTTATGGCAGTTTTGAAGACGCGCTTGAAGATGTAAAACGCCTGTCCAAAGGCATGAGTTATAAAAACGCCCTTGGGGGTATTCCTTTTGGCGGCGGCAAGTCCGTTATCATTGCCAATCCCAAAACTGACAAAACTCCGGAACTAATGCAGGCTTATGGCCGCGCCGTTGCCGCCATGGATGGGCTTTATATCGGCGCGCAAGATAGCGGCATCACCGTTGAAGATTTGCGCGAAGCGAGAAAGTCAACTCCAAACATTGTCGGTTTCCCCAATGAAAAAGGCGAGGGCGGTGATCCGTCCCCCTATACCGCCTATGGGGTCTGGCAGGGGATCAAGGCTGCGGTCAAAAAACAATTTGGTAGCGACAACCTCAAAGACAAACGCATATCAATTCTCGGCCTTGGCTCTGTGGGCATGGGGTTGGCGCAACATCTCCATGAAGAAGGGGCAATTATCATTGCCGCCGACATCAATGAAAAAGCATTGGACGAAGCGAAAAACCGGTTCAACGCAGAGATCATTGCACCAGAAGACGCGATTGCTGCCGATGCGGACGTGTTTGCCCCTTGCGCCTTGGGCGGCTCGATCAACAAAACCAGTATTGGTCGCTTAAAAGCAAAAATCGTTGCTGGCGCTGCCAATAACCAGCTTTTAACACCAGATATGGGCGAGGCCTTGCACCAGCGTGGTATTCTTTATGCACCGGATTTTGTCATTAATGCCGGCGGCGTTATTAGCGTTGCGCGCGAATGGGCGGGGCAATGGGATGGGGACGAATTGCGCGGCACTTTGACCCATATTGGTGATACTTTAAGCAATATTTTTGATCGCTCCGAAAAAGAAGACCGCCCAACGGCAGATATTGCCAATCAACTGGCTGAAGAAATTATCGCCAAGGCGCGCAATCTTTCCGCGGCGGAATAAGCTCGCTAGCACTAAAACACTTTTTCCTTGCGCTTTCATTCTGTTTCTCGCTAGACTTGTCCTTCGTGCTTATAATGAGCGCAGGACATACTGGTCACGCGAGGACGCATATAAATGACCGAAAAAGATATTGACGGGCGCGCTGCCGATATAAAGCGCGCACCGTGCCAGGGGGGGGAATCCCAAACCAGGGCTAATCTGCGGAATAGTGGGCCGCAAGATAATGAGGCAAGGCCGCAGCACAATAAGGCAGGAGAGCAAGGCGCTCAGGCCAATTCTTCTGCATGCAACAAACCCCGCAACCACAACCGCGCAAGCAAACCCCGCTTTCGCATCCCGCGCCGTTTTGCGGCGCTTGATCTGGGTACCAATAATTGCCGCCTGCTGGTGGTTGCCCCGCGTTCCAATGGCTTTCGCGTCATTGATGCCTTTTCGCGCATTGTCCGCCTTGGCGAAGGGGTCTCCCAAACGGGACGACTTTCCGAAATGGCCATGACCCGCACCATTGAGGCGCTCAAAATCTGCTCGGAAAAAATCGCCTATCGTCAGGTTTCAAAAGTGCGCTGCATCGCAACCCAAGCCTGCCGTGGGGCAGACAATGGCGCAGAATTTCTACACCGCATAAAGCAAGCCACCGGCCTTAGCTTTGATATGATCTCAACCGAAGAAGAAGCGGCACTGGCCGTGCGCGGTTGTCATGATTTAATAGACGATAGTGTTGGCGCGGTTTTGGTATTTGATATTGGCGGCGGCTCAACAGAATTGTCTTGGGTCTTGCCAGCCAAAAGACGCCGCAAGCCATGGTCCGGCCCGCGCCGGGATGAACGCGCACCAAAATTCATCACCTGGATGTCGATCCCTTATGGGGTCGTCAATGTATC
>WFQB01000126.1 GCA_015487305.1 Parvularculaceae bacterium
CTTGTGGAAAGCGTTGGCAAGAAGGCACGGTTCCTAGAGGCCGTAAAAGAGCGGCTTGGCTTACCCCATGTCACCGTCTATAATGCAAGAATTGAAAGCCTTGTTTTGAATCCGAAACCAAACATAATTACGGCCAGAGCGCTGACAAAACTGGATGGCCTTTTAGCCTATGCCCAGCCGCATCTGGCACCAAAAGGGCGCTGCCTATTTCATAAGGGACGCAGCTTTAAAGAAGAATTGACCGAGGCAAAGAAGCGGTGGAATATGCAGGCCATACCGCATCAGAGCCAAACCGAGCCTCAAGCGGCTATAATTGAAATTCGAGGCCTTGCGCCAAATGGGGCCACCAAAAGGGGCTGAGCCCCGAGAAAGTGATTTTCCAGTGGGAAAAGCAGCTATGACCGGACCGCGTGTGCTGGCTGTCGCCAATCAGAAGGGCGGTGTTGGCAAAACCACCACAGCCATAAACCTTGGTACCGCCTTGGCGGCCATTGGCGAGACAGTATTGCTGATTGACCTTGATCCACAAGGCAATGCCTCCACCGGATTGGGCATACCGGCCAGAGATCGCCCGGTTACGACCTATGAAGTATTACTGGAGGAGGCAAATCTTGACGCTGCGGTGATGAAAACGGGGGTGCCGCGCCTGTTTGTCGCGCCTGCCGGGGTAGACCTTGCCGGGGCCGAGATTGAGCTGATTGACGAGCCGGACCGCCATTACCGCCTTGATAAGGCAATCAAGGCCTATGCCAGCCAAAACCCGGCCATCAGCTATATATTGATTGATTGCCCGCCTTCATTGAGCATGTTGACCCTAAACGCCATGGCGGCAGCCAATGCGGTGCTAATCCCTTTGCAATGCGAATTTTTTGCCCTTGAGGGCTTGTCGCAAATTTTGCGGACCGTAGAAACTATCCGCACACGGATTAACCCTGATCTTGAGCTGCAGGGCATTGTTTTGACCATGTATGACAGGCGCAATAATTTATCACGCCAAGTGGCGCAGGATGTACGCAGTCATATGGGCGACAAGGTTTACCGGACAGCCATTCCGCGCAATGTGCGTATTTCAGAGGCGCCTTCCCATGGCAAACCGGCATTGCTTTATGATCTAAAATGCCCCGGCAGTCAGGCTTATATAAGGCTGGCCAGTGAAGTTATTCAACGCGAAGGCCTGCACACAGAGCGCCAATCTGCCTAAAGCATGATTTTATTTTGAAGGACCAAAGGAATGAGTAAAAAGCGATTGGGACGCGGTCTTGATGCTCTCATGGGAGAATTGCCGAGCCGTGAGGATGAAAATGCTGGCAAAACAAAGCTGGCAGAAAATAATCTGCCCGTCGCCTTTTTGGTGCCGGCGAAAGACCAGCCGCGCAAAAACTTTTCCAAACAAGCCATAGAAGAGCTGGCCGCCTCCATAAAAAAACGCGGCATGGTCCAACCCATATTGGTGCGGCCCATTTCCGGTGAGCGCGATAAATATGAAATCGTCGCCGGGGAGCGCCGTTGGCGTGCCGCGCAACAAGCGGGCCTGCACGAAGTTCCAATTATCATCCGTGAGCTGAGCAATAGCGAAGCGGCGGAAATAGCGCTGATTGAAAATATTCAGCGGGTTGATTTAAGCCCGATAGAAGAAGCGGACGCCTATCAAAAACTGATTGATAGACATGGTCGCAGCGCCAAGGAAATTGCCTCTGCCGTCGGCAAAAGCCGCAGCCATATTGCCAATCTTTTGCGTCTTCGTGATCTGCCAAAGGAGGTTAAAACCTTTATCAATGAAGGCGCGCTGACCATGGGCCATGCCCGGGCATTGCTTGGCACCAAAGACCCTGCACGCTTGGCAAAGCGCGTCATTGCCGAGGGATTGTCCGTGCGGGAGACGGAAAAGCTGGCCGGTGAGGATAGCGATAAAAAACTTTTAAAACACAAGAAAAATAAAAAACAAAATAAGCCGACCCAAGCCACCATTAAAGACGCTGATATCCGTTCCTTTGAGCGGATGATTGAAGATGCGCTAGGCCTTGAGGTTGATCTTGACCATCAGGGAAAATCTGGCGGCAGGCTAACCATTACCTATGAAACCCTCGACCAGCTTGATGATATTTGCAAACGCCTGTCTGGCCTTGGGGTATAGCCTTATCTGGCCATGCGCCGGGCACTCATAACACTAAGGCGCAAGGCCGTGCGTTCAGCAAGTTCATGCACTGGCGCACCGGTGGTTTTTGCCGCAAGTTCTGCCTCCATTAACATCGCCAAAGCCTGATCGAGAGCGGTTTTGGTCCAAACCCGTAACCATTTTTCAAATTGCAAAGTTTCAGGATAAAAAACTGGCGGGCGTAATTTGTTCATGGCTTCGCGCGCTCCGGCCCCTTCATCCATATAGCTGCGCGCTTGTGACAGACGCATGAAAAGCCGAATACTCATACGCAGCCAGCCAAGAGCGCTGGCACCGCTTTCTTTGGCCGTGATCAGAGCTTCTGCTAGTGCTTTGGGATTACCGCCGACAATGAGAGGCATAATTTTACCCATGGCGTCAGATCCTGCGCGGGCAAGGCTGGCCTCAATATCACCTAAACCAATCTCATAATCGGCATCCTTGCGGCAGGATTTCGGCCCCACATATAATATCAGTTTTTCAACTTCGCCACGGTTAAGAGCGCGATCATTGCCAAAGCCGGAAAGCAGGCTGGATAAAGCCGCTTCGTCAATTGTCAGCGCCTCTTTGCTGAGCATCTCAATTACCATCCCGCGCAAATCAAGCTGACTGTCCTGATAGCAGGGAAGAGCAACAGTTTTTTTGCTCTTTTCAAACAGCTTGCGCAAGCCGCTGGATTTGGCAAGCGTGCCTGCTTCCACCAGCACCAGCGCATTGGGGGTGAGGCTATCAGCATCCAGCGCTTTTACTAAATTATCGCAGGCCGCAAGTATAATTTGCGAAGAGCCGCGAATACGAATGACCCGCTCACCGCCCATGAACGAAAGCGCTGCCGCTTCATCGCAAAGACGCGCTTTATCGCCGCGCAAATCTTCTTCGGTCAATTCGATAAAATTGAACGGGTCTGACAAGTCCTCAACAATTTTTTTGGCCAGCAAGTCAGAACGCTCTCGCACCGCACCGGCATCATCACCATAAATCAAAATGGCCTTTATCTGCGGGTCGGGTTGCGCCAGAAAACTCTTTATGTCTTTGCCTTTGAGGGCTGTCATGAAAGATGCCTATTCGTCAAAGCCGCGCAAGGCGAGGATCAATTCCATTTCCAACTGACCGGCAAGATCTTCAATGGATTTGCGCCGTGCTTGCTCTTCACCCACAAGGGAAGAATATTGCGATGGCACAATGCCATAACCATTGGTCGCGCTTAAACTTCCTTTAAAGGTTTTTTCCGTTTCCCGATGCACGAGTTTATAGCTGGCACCTAAAGTATAAGAAAAGCGATTGGTATTGGCCTCGCCGGTAACAGCAACAGAAACCCGCGATTCTCCTAAAGTCACTTTCAAATCAAATTCTGCGGCGCTCTCTTCCCCTAACCGCTTTTTCAATTCGCGCTGGAACATATAGCCGGTGGTGGCGGGTTCCGTAA
>WFQB01000127.1 GCA_015487305.1 Parvularculaceae bacterium
CATAATTCGGGTTGCCAACAAAAATGGCCTTCACCCCCTTGGCTTCAAACAAAGGCGGCTCAAACGGTAAAAGCGCCAGTACCAGATCAAAATGATCGCGCACAAAATCTATCCGCTGCGGGCGCGACGCCCAAATTTGCGGCGCTGAATATTTTATAATTTTGGTTTGCGGCGATAGTTTTCTAATGCGAATGGCCGAAATGCGACTAAAGGCCCAACCATCTACAAATACCGCAATATCCACTTTTTGATCACGGCAATATTCCGCAATTTCACGGGCCCGCTTAAAAGCACTGGGAATGACACGGGCCACATCGGTAAAGCCCATCACTGAAAATTCATCTATGGGGAAAAGGCTTTTCAGCCCTGCTTTTTGCAAAGCCTCGCCGCCGCAACCGGATATTTTCAAATCAGGCTTTTGTGCCAGCAATCCTCGCATCAATGCCGCGCCATTACTATCGGCAGATGGCTCCACCGCAGCAATAAGAATATGCGCAGATCGGGCTGGCTTGCTCATCATTACAACTCATGGTCCTGATAGCCATAAACAAATATCCCGCGTCTATCGGCTTCTTCGGCCACCAATTCACGGTCAACAATCAGTGCCGCATCGGCGGCCAAAGCTATCCCGGCGAGCTGGCATTCATGAACGAGGCGCACGGTTTCAACACCAATGGTCGGCAAATCCACCCGCATTTCCTGTCCGGGCTTTGGGCGCTTTAACAAAACCCCCCGCGGCTCCGGCGTCTCCCCCGGATCAAAGCCGCGCAAATCAGGTGGCAAATTAGCGCAGCGGCGTAGCATTTTGTCAGTGCCCTCCGCCGCTTCGATCGCCAAGACAAAACCATTGCGCACCACCGCCCCCTGCCCCACATCAAAAGGACCAAGCGCCCGCACCAAGGCAGAGGCTTTGCGCATATCTTCACGGGCCATATCATTGGGCAAGATAGACCCGACAGCACCAGCCGCAGCAAATAAATCCCCGGATACTTCCTCAGCCCCGACAACCAGAAATCCTTCGGCCTCAAAGGTCTCAACCAGAACATCCAGCAAAGCCCCATCACCCTTGCGCGCCGCAGCAATAACTTTTGGCGCCAGCGCCGCCCCGCGCCAATCTGGCCGCAGGCTTGAAAAATCCGGACGATGCACAACTCCGGCCATCACCAGCGCATCACAACCGCTATTTTTCATCAATCGGATGAGCTTGCCAATCTCGGCAATATTACATTCCTTACCGGGAAACCGCGCCAGAGTATTGTCAGCAAAACCCTGCAATCGAAGGACAACAAAATCATCCCCGCGATTTTGACAAGACAGCGCCAGCTTGTGCGGGAGTTCCCCACCACCGGCAATAATCGCAAGTTTATTCCAACGCCGCATATTACGCTTGCCTCGGCAGGCAAAGATTGCGCGAAGATTTGGTGCGAATAAAATCAATCACCTGCATCACTTCAGCCCGATGGGTAAACAAATTGGCCACATCCTCAATCCGCTCCTGCAAAGTGCCTTCTTCGGCAAATAATAGCCGATAGGCTGCGCGCAAATCATGAATCACAGGACGCGGCAGGCCACGCCTTTTCATGCCGACAATATTCAGCCCCTCAAGCGTGGCGTGATTACCGACAACAGAACCAAAAGGAATGACATCGGTCGTTACCAGAGCCGCAGCGCCAATAAAAGAATAGCGGCCAATCCGACAAAACTGATGCACGGCGGAGAGGCCACCAAAAAAAACAAAATCATCAACCGTCACATGCCCGCCCAATGTCGCATTATTGGCCATGACAATATCATTCCCGACAACACAATCATGGGCGATATGGGTCGCCACCATGAACAGACAATTGGAGCCGATTACGGTTTCGCCGCGCCCGGTCACCGTGCCGGGATTCATCGTCACATGCTCGCGAATGACATTATTGTCGCCAATAATCAGCCGCGTATCTTCGCCGCGATAGCCCAAATGCTGCGGCGGGCCACCCAAAGCAGCAAAGGAAGAAATCTTGCAGCCCTTCCCGATCTTGGTATGGCCGGTAATAAGCACATGGTTCTCAAGCTGCACCCCATCCCCAAGAACGACATTTTCCCCAACCACGCAAAAAGGGCCAATCTCGACATCCTTGCCGAGCTGCGCGCCGTCACTTACCAATGCTGTTGAATGAATAGCCATAAATTCGTTTTACTTTTTCTGTTCCGGCGGAACGGTCAGCATGGCAGCAAAACTTGCCTCTGCCACTACCTTACCCTCAACAGTCGCCTTAGCGGAAAAACGCCAAACGGGCGGGCGCTTTTGCTCTACTTTAATCGGGATCAGCAATTGATCCCCCGGCCCCACGGGACGGC
>WFQB01000128.1 GCA_015487305.1 Parvularculaceae bacterium
AATATGGCGGGCAAGTCGACCTTTCTGCGGCAAAATGCGCTCATCGCGGTGATGGCGCAGATGGGCAGTTTTGTGCCTGCAAAAGCGGCGCATATCGGTGTCGTTGATAGGCTGTTTTCCCGGGTCGGCGCGTCCGATGATCTGGCCCGCGGGCGCTCAACCTTTATGGTGGAAATGGTTGAGACGGCGGCGATATTAAATCAGGCAGGTCCGCGTTCGCTTATCGTCTTGGATGAAATTGGCCGTGGCACTGCGACCTATGATGGCTTGTCTATCGCCTGGGCGGCGCTCGAACATCTCCATGATGTCAATCGTTCTCGCGGACTATTCGCTACCCATTATCACGAGCTGACAGCCCTTGGGGCGCGCTTGAAAAATCTCGAAAATGTTTCCGTGCTGGTGCGTGAATATAAGGGCGATGTGGTGTTCCTCCACGAGGTCGCCTCTGGTCCGGCAGATCGCTCTTACGGGGTGGCGGTTGGCCGCCTTGCGGGCCTGCCGCGCTCGGTCACCGCGCGGGCGCAAAATATTCTAAAAGGGCTCGAAGCCAAAGGCGGCGGCAAAGCCGAGGACTTACCACTTTTCGAACAGGCTAAAAGCGATAATGTACCGGAGAAATATAAAGAGATGGAGAACCTGCTTGTGGGCTTGGAGGTCGATGACCTCTCCCCCCGCGAGGCGCTACAAATTCTCTATGATTTGAAAAACCGCTTGCAGGATTAGTCGGCCCTAAACCTCAAACAGGCTGACCGTTCCATTATCAAGGCGCAAGGCCAACTCGCCGCGCTTTAATTTCAAAGCCGCCTCGCCAAAGATTTTGCGCCGCCAGCCTTTCAGGGCTGGAACATCCGCCTCATCATTGCGGGCAATAGCTTCCAGGTCAGCCGCGCTGGCGAGAAGTTTGGGGGCGACATTATGGGCCTCGCATTGGCGCTTTAAAAGCACCCGCAATAATTCTAGCACATCGGCGGGCACCGGTTCGCGGTCTTTATTGCGCGCCATTTTCGGTAAATCATCGCGATCAATAGCGAGGCCTTCCTTAATCGCGTTGATCAATCCCTTGGCCTGCGCCGAGCGTTCAAAACCGCCGGAAATAGAGCGACATTTTGACAAGGCTTCGGTGGTGGTTGGAGTTTGGCGGGCAAGCTCGAAAATCGCATCATCTTTAATCACGCGCTGGCGTGGCACATTGCGATGGCGGGCTTCTTTTTCGCGCCACTCGGCGAGCTTGATGAGCGGGCCCATTTCCTTGGGGCGAATATTGCGCAATTTCAAACGCCGCCATGCCTCTTCCGGTTTGACAAAATAAAGTGATGGCTCCAGCAGGGCTTCCATTTCCTCGCGCACCCATTCATCGCGCCCATCGCGGGCGAGCCCCTCCAGTAATTTCTTATAGGCATCAATCAAATGGGTGACATCGCCAAGAGCATAGACCAATTGCTTGTCCGATAAAGGCCGTCTCGCCCAATCGGTAAAGCGCGATCCTTTGTCGATGACACCGCCCGTGGTTTGGCGAATAAGAGCCTCATAGCCCACCTGATCACCATAACCGCAGGCCATGGCCGCTATCTGGGTATCAAATAAAGGTGCGGGCACTTTGCCCATGAGTTGATAGAAAATTTCAATATCCTGACGCGCCGCATGAAAAACCTTCAGCACGGATTTGTCGCCCAGCAAGTCAAGAAAGGGCTGCAAGTCCAAACCATCAGCGAGGGGGTCAATGATCGCCGCTTGTTCTTCGCTGGCCACCTGAATAAGGCAAAGCTGCGACCAATAGGTCCGCTCGCGCATAAATTCCGTATCAACGGTAATAAATTCACTTTTTGCTAGTGATTGGCAAAATTCTGCCAGCGCATCGGTTTTTGTTATGATGGTAATGTCATGACCGCTCATCAGATATCCAGTTCATCTTTGGCAAATTCGGCGTTTTCCTGAATGAACTGATAGCGCGCTTCTGCCTTTTTGCCCATCAGACGGTCAACCAGATCATTGATTTCCGGTATCTTGTCTTCAGGGATTACAATGCGCGCCAATATGCGCGATTCAGGTTTCATGGTGGTTTCTTTCAAATCCTTGGCATCCATTTCCCCAAGACCCTTAAAGCGGGTGACGGAAACATTCTCGACGCCTTTAAATTCAGACTTGCGTTTGGCTTCAAGGCTTTCTTCATCCATGGCATAGACGGATTTGCCTTTATGGGAGAGCTTGAACAAGGGTGGTTGCGCCATATAGAGATGGCCCTCGCGCACAAGGTCCGGCATCAAGCGTTGGAAAAATGTGATTAGCAGGGCGGCAATATGCGCCCCGTCCACATCGGCATCGGTCATGATGATGATTTTTTCATAGCGCAAATCATCAAGATTAAAATGCGCGCCCATGCCTGTGCCCAGCGCTTGGACAATATCGTTTATCTCCTGATTGCCGGCAATTTTATCGCGACTGGCCGAAGCCACATTCAGGATTTTCCCGCGCAAGGGCAAGATCGCCTGTGTTGACCGATTGCGCGCGGATTTTGCTGAGCCGCCAGCGCTATCGCCCTCAACAAGGAAAATCTCGGTGCCCTTGGCGGCCTTTTGGGTGCAGTCGGAAAGCTTGCCGGGCAGGCGCAGCTTGCGCATGGCCGAGGCGCGGGAAACTTCTTTTTCCTTGCGGCGGCGCAGGCGATCATCAGCGCGATCAATGACCCATTGCAATAATTTTTCGGCCTGTTTGGGATTGCCCGCGAGCCAATGGTCAAATTCGGTGCGCACGGTATTTTCGGTGAGGCGCTGGGCTTCATTGGTGGCAAGCTTGTCTTTGGTTTGGCCTTGAAATTCGGGATTGGAAATAAACACAGACAAAAGCGCCCCGGCGGTTCCCATCACATCTTCGGCGGTGATGGTTGAGGCTTTTTTATTGCCGCTTAAATCTCCATAGGCTTTAAGCCCCTTAGAGAGGGCTGCGCGCAAGCCATTTTCATGGGTGCCGCCTTCCGGGGTGGGGATGGTGTTACAATAGGAATGGGTAAAGCCGTCCACATCGCCAGAGCCGGGATTAAACCCCGCAGCGCCCCAGACAATAGCCCATTCAACCGTGCCATGGCCGCCTTTGCGCTCTATACGTCCGGCAAAAATATCATCAGTGACAATCGGTTTTGTGCCCACCAGCGATTGCAGATAATCCGCAAGGCCGCGTTTGAAATGAAATTTCTCTTCGGTGGGAATGCTGTCATCTTTCAGCAGCGATTTGGCGCATTTCCAGCGAATTTCAACTCCGGCAAACAGATAGGCCTTGGAGCGGGTCATGCGAAACAGACGGGCCGGGCGAAATTGTGCTTTTTTACCAAAAATCTCCGGGTCCGGATGAAACCGCACCGAGGTGC
>WFQB01000129.1 GCA_015487305.1 Parvularculaceae bacterium
CATCAAGCCCGTCCATGAAATTAAACACATTGGTAAAGCCAATAATCCACAAAGCCCCAAGCACGATCCCCAGCCATGATGGCAGTAAGACCGCACCCAAAAGCGGCAAGGACAGGCTAAGCACAGGCCCAATTAAAACAACTGTCAAAACCGCAATAAGTGCCTGCCCAATAAATTTCATCAAAGCTGACAAGCCCATCACATCATCCAGCAGGCCAATGGAAGTTGCCAAAGCAGAAAGCAATAATAAGGTCCACCATGGCGAAGGCACCACCTCCCCATAGAGCCGCCATAACAGCGACAAAGCCAGCAACATCAATGTCAGGAAGATAGCGCCGCCCGCCCGCGATGCGGGCTGGACATGGCTGGAGCGATCCGTCACCCCGTCAGCAAACACGACAAAACGGGCCGCAAACCGGCTAAGAATAAAGCTTGCCGCCGCGCAAAATATAATCGCGCCTGTCAGTATAAATATTTTACCCTCGATACTCATCTCCTTTGTCTGATACTAGAGTAGCGCCAAGGGTAAAACCCCTTACGGAGAATAAATTCCCACAGCTTCGGCAAAAGGAGCAACCGCTTTAAGAGCATTCGCCGCAGCCACCGCCTCATCCCGGCTGACGAAAACACCAAACACGCTAGCCCCGCTGCCACTCATACGCGCCATCAGACAGCCTTGATGCGCCGCCAGCAAGCGCCGCAAATCACCAATCACCGGATATAAACCTTCCGCCACCGGCTGCAAATCATTGCGGGTATTACCAAGAAACGCGCTTAATCCTCTTGCATCAAACACCGATTCCGTTGGCGGCATTTGCAGCGCATGACTAGCGCCGCTCCCATCAAATTCAGTAAATATTTCGCCTGTAGAAACCTCAATGTCGGGATTGGCCACACATAAAAATATCTCCGGCATTTGCGGGCCGGGTGAAACTTGCGCCCCCGTATCGCCCACAAAAAAACTGCGGGCCATTGCCTCATCTTTGTCAAAAGCCGCCCCCGCATCAAAAGCCACAAGGCAAAGCGGCCCATCAGAACCAAGCGTGGTCATAATTTCCAAAAGCATTTCATGGGATATTTGCGGATAGAATTTCGCAATCGCCACCAAAGCCGCCGCCGCATCCATGGTTCCACCACCAAGACCAGAAGCGGGGGGGAGATTTTTTTCAAGGCTGATATGAACTTTATCCGCTCCGCCAATCTTCAGCGCCAAAGCCCTCACCGCTTTGGTAATAAGATTTTTCTCAATCGGCAGGTTTTTAAGCGCCCCTGCAAAGGGTCCTGTAATATCCAAACTATAAGCATCAGAAGGCTTAACTGTAACCCTATCACCCACATCCCCAAACAGCGCAAGACTGGCGAGCTGATGCAGACCATCATCCACAACAGCCCCTACATGCAGGCATAGATTTATCTTCATAGGGGCCAGCAAAGATAGAGGTGCCAGCGAAGAAGCGGCATTTTCAGAGCTTGTCATTGCACGCCTCTTTTAAGACCTAATGCATGCTTTCAGCTAAAACGCCGGCCATGGAAGACAGCTTGGCTTCAATTTCACTGCGCAATTTCTGCGTTGGATTAAAATCAAGCGCCCGGCGCCATTCATAAAGCGCTTCGCGATAACGCCCCTTGGCACTATAGGCATCACCCAGATGATCGGTAATCACCGGATCATCCGGCTCCATCTGCACGGCTTTTTCCAGATAAAAGATCGCCTGATCATAATCCTTGTTCTGGTAATAAGCCCAGCCAAGACTATCGGTGATGGCCGCCGACATGGGATCAAGCGCCAGCGCCTGCTCAATCATCGCAAAGGCTTCCTCCAGATTTTCCCCGCGCTCAACCCAGGAATAACCAAGATAGTTTAACACCAAAGGCTCTTGCGGGGCGAGACGGCGCGCTTCCATAAAATCAGCTTCAGCCTCTGACCATTTATCATTTTCTGTGCGCATGGCCCCGCGAGAAAAATACCAACGCCATAAGGCGTTTTCGGTTTCTGGATTTTCCGGGTCAACCAATAATCGTCTTGCTGCTTCTATGCCATCGGTAAGGGTTATTTCTGCTGTCGGGAATTTATCGGCCTGCTCATAAAGACTGGCGAGGCGCAAAATAGCATCAAGAGCGTAAGGGTCGGTTTTTATAAGGCGCTCCAAAAGTCGAATGGCCGCCTCCCTCTCATCCATTTTCTCCAAGGCTTCAGCGCGATCAATCATGGCATATTCATAATAGGCCGATTGCGGGCGCACTTTTTTAAACGCTTTTTCCGCCGCCTCATATTGATCATAATTCATATAGATAGAGCCAATGAGATAATGAGCTTCATCCAGTTTCGGATTCAGCATCAACCCAACTCTCGCATAGGCAAGCGGCGTATTTAAAAAGGCTTCAAACCGGCCAAAGCCGGCATTGCGCGCGGCCGCCTGTTCGGAAATTGCCTGCTCATAGGCTGACCACGCAAAATTATGAAACACCAAAGCCGCCCCTTGGCTGGCATTTTGCGCCAAAGAAGGAGGGGCCTTTTTCGCATTGCGAATAAGCGCCCGGGATTCACCTTCAACCGGCACTTGAAGGCGGGCAAGCCCCATGCGTCCGGTTCTGCGTAAAATACCCGCATCGCGTACCATGGCGGTATAAAGATCAATCGCCTTATCGCGCTCCCCCGAACGCTCCAGCCACAATCCATAAGCGCGGATTGCCGCCTCTTGCCCATAACCGCTTAGGGCCGCCTGATAGGCTGACAGAACCAGCTCATTCGGGGCCGCCTGGTCCATCAATAGAGCCTGATGCAAAGGCACAAAACCACCAAAAATATCCGCGCCTTGCGGGTCCCGCACAGCGCGCACCGCTTCTTCCGGGCCCCGCTCTTCAAAAATAAGCCATGCCTGTAAAAGATGCGCAATAGAACGCGTGAACATGGATTGGTCGACCCCGTCAAGGATCGCCCGCGCCTCTTCAAAACGCCCGGCCTTTATATGATCTGCATAAAGAACAAATTCCGGCAAGCCTTCATTTAAAGTGCTAACCCGTGGCAAAGACTTATCTTTTGCTACATCCTTTGCCTTTTGCTGCTCTAAAACCTTTTGAGCAAGCGAAAGAGCATTTCTTTCATGCCCGGCGACAAGCGCGTAAAAAAACGCCTGTTTTTGTAATACCGGATCTTCGGGTAATTTTCTGGCAACCTGATTATAGGACAAAGCCGCCTGATCCAGCACCTGCTCGCGCGCAGAATATCGCGCCTTTAAATAATCGCCGGTCAGAGATGGCAACTCTTGGCGCGCAGAACTTTTAGCGCCAATCTTAGCGCCCGGCCAAATCTTGCTAATAGACAAGGCCTCGCTGCTGCCAATCGAAGCGCAGCCTGTCAGTATGATGGCAACAAGCCCAAAGCCCCAAACCAGTCCTGACCGCGACCGCTTGCCGGAATATTTTCCGTCTTTTTTATTGCCTGCCACTGAAAGCATAAATCCAGCCTTTTCGTTTTAGTCCGAGGCGTTCATAAGAGCCTAGCTGCGACATGGATGCAACCGCAAGATAATCATCTCATTGTTACATATTGGGATAGTTTGGCCCATCGCCCCCTTGCGGGGTCACCCATGTAATATTTTGTGACGGGTCTTTAATGTCGCAGGTTTTGCAATGAACGCAATTTTGCGCATTGATCTGAAAACGCGGATTAGAACCATCATCATCAAACAGCACTTCATAAACCCCGGCCGGGCAATAACGTTGGGCCGGTTCTGCATATTTTGGCAAATTGACCTCAATCGGGATATTGGGGTCCGCAAGATGCAAATGCACGGGCTGATCTTCAGCGTGATTGGTCGCAGAAAACGAAACATTGGTCAGCCGGTCAAAGGTCAAAACCCCATCAGGCTTGGGATAGCTTAGCGGCTTATGCTTGGCCGCAGGCTCGGTCGCCTCGGCATCGGTTTTACCATGGTGCAAAGTGCCGAAAAACGAAAATCCACGCAATATGGTATTGGTCCATAAATCCACCCCCGACAAAGCAATACCGCCCAAAAGTGTGCCAAATTTGCTCCATAAGGGCTTGGCATTGCGCACCCGATAAAGCTCATCGCGCACCCAGCTTTTTTCAAAAGCCTCGCTATAGGCCAAAAGCTCATCGCCAGAGCGCCCTTCCCCCAAAGCCGCAAAAGCAGCTTCGGCGGCCATCATGCCGGTTTTCATGGCGTTATGATTGCCTTTAATCCGCGGCACATTCACAAAGCCCGCCGAACAACCAATCAATACTCCGCCGGGAAAGGTCAGCTTGGGGATAGATTGAAACCCGCCCTCGGTAATGGCCCGCGCCCCATAAGCAATACGCTCGCCGCCCTCCAGCATTTCGCGCATAATCGGATGGGTTTTAAACTTTTGAAATTCCTCATAGGGCGACAGATAAGGATTTTTATAATTCAAATGCAGAACAAAACCGACGGCCACATAATTATCGCCAAAATGATAGCAAAAAGAGCCACCGCCAGTGCTATTATCAAGCGGCCAACCAAAACTGTGCTGCACGAGGCCGGGTTGAAATTTATCATCCGGCACTTTCCACAATTCTTTTAAACCAATGCCATATTTTTGCGGATCACTTTTGGCATCAAGGGAAAATTCCTTAATCAGTTCCTTGGCCAAAGACCCGCGCACCCCTTCGGCGATGAACACATATTTGCCAAGCAATTCCATGCCCGGCTCATAATGGGCAGTTTTATTACCCGCGCGATCAAGCCCCGCCTCGCCGACAATCACCCCTGACACCGAGCCATCTTCGCGGCGCAAATATTGCGAGGCTGCCATGCCCGGATAAATCTCAACCCCCATAGCCTCAGCCCGCTCCGCCAGCCAGCGACAGACATTGCCCATGGAGGCAATATAACAGCCATGATTTTTGACCATGTCCGGCATCGCCCATAGAGGCAAGGGCAGCGAGCCCGCAGGCCCCATAATCAGAAATTTCTCTTCACGCACTTCATTTTCAAGCGGGCATCCGGCCTGTTTCCAATCAGGGATCAATTCATCAAGCGCCTTGGGGTCCACCACCGCGCCGGAAAGAATATGCGCGCCGACCTCAGAGCCCTTTTCCACCACCACCACATTGATCTCGCGGCCTTCAACTTCGGCCAATTGCTTGAGACGAATAGCCGCCGACAGGCCCGCTGGACCAGCCCCGACGATAACCACATCAAATTCCATGCTTTCGCGTTCAATCGCTTCGCTCATTGACTTATATCCATCTCCTGATGATTTCTGTTTCTCCCCACAGCGTTTAAGCCAAATTGCCCCAAAATACCAATATACAAGTGGTATTTTTGGGGAATTACCCTCGGCTGTTCTTCACTCATCTCACACGGAAAGCAGCCCCCCTGCCGCCATCCTTCGAGACGCAAGGCTATCGCCTTGCTCCTCAGGATGAGTCCGGTTTGAGGTTGGGGTTGAAAAAAGAAATGAGCTCATCCTGAGGTGCGAGCAAAGCGAGCCTCGACCCGCTGCGCCAGCGCGGCGAGAGGATGGAAGTAAAAGAAACCAGCTTTCCACAAAGCCCCCCATCAAAGAACACCAACACCCCACTTGCTTTTACCCCCGCCCGGCGCCAGTCTATCTCCCATGAATAGCGGCACTAAAACAGAACAAACAGACGACCCCGAGGCCCTGCGCGCCCTTCTCACATGGTATCAGGAGATGGGCATTAGCGATGTGGTCGAGGAAGCCGCCAGTGATATGAGCGGCTGGGGGTCCAAACCACCGCAAAAAGCCCAACCAACCCAACCGACACAAGCCCCCAAAC
>WFQB01000130.1 GCA_015487305.1 Parvularculaceae bacterium
GCTAAAGCGCCCGTTCAATGTCGGCTTTTCCGGTGGTGAAAAAAAGCGCATGGAAATGTTGCAAATGGCAATCATGGCTCCGGCTTTTGCGATTATGGATGAGACGGATTCTGGTCTTGATATTGATGCGTTGAAAATGGTCGGCGATGTGGTCAATGATTTGCGCGCGCCTGAAAATGGTGGGGCGAGCCGCGGCTTTCTGGTTATCACCCATTATCAGCGCCTGCTCGATCATATCAAACCGGATCGCATTCATGTGTTGGCTGATGGTCGCATCGTAAAATCAGGTGGGCCGGAACTGGCGGCAGAGCTTGAAACCCATGGCTATGATCAATTTGCAGGCGAGGCGGCTTAAACCATGACCGTGCTGAAACTGACAAAAACAGAACAAGGCCTGCTTGCGGCGTTACCCGATGGGGCGTTGGCGCAAGCGCTGCAAACAAAAGGCTTGCCCAATCGCCGCGTGGAAGGCTGGCGCTGGTCGGATTTGCGCGCGGCTTTGCGGGACGAAAAACTCCTGACCAAAACTTTTGACGGAGCATTGCCCACAGAAATTTTGTCAGTGAGCGATGCGACCACCCTTATATTTGCCAATGGGGTTTTGCAGGCTTGCGGGCCATTGCCCGAAGGCGTCACGCTGGAACAAGGCGCGTCGGAAATGGCTGAAGGGGATAATCTGCCCGCAGATCTGGCGCAAAGTCTTGCTGCTAAAAAAATCATTTTGCAGATTACCAAACCGGTCAAAGAGAAAATTCGCCTGCGCTTCATCGCCAAGGACAGCGGGACGATCAATACCCATTTGGAGATCAAACTATCCCAAGGGGCGAGCGCGCACTTTGTTGAAAGCTATGAGAATGAAAATGACCCCTTCATCAATGGGGCTGTCTCTTTTGACTTGGCAGCAGCAAGCCATCTCACAAGAAGCATTTTGCAGCCGTCTGCGCCAAAGGCGATTATGGTGCAAAACGCTTTTGTCAAAATGGCAGAGCGGGCACGCTATGACCAGACATTGATTGGCTTTGGCGGCGCCTATACACGGTTTGAAACCCGCATTGACGGGCAGGGGGATGAGACCAGGATAAATCTTGCCACCGCCTATCTTCTATCGGGCAAGAACCATTTCGATAGCACCAGCGAAATTATTCATAACGGTCCGAATGGTATAACCGATCAATTGACCAAGGGCATTGTACGCGATCAGGCTCGGGCTGTGTTTCAGGGCAAGTTTTATGTGGCGCGGGGGGCACAAAAAACGGCAGCCAATATGCAGCATAAAGCCTTGATGCTGTCGGAACAATCGGAAGTAGACGCCAAGCCGGAACTGGAAATTTACGCCGATGATGTGGAATGCGCCCATGGCAATAGTGTTGGCGCGCTCGACCCTGCACTAATATTTTATATGCGCCAAAGGGGCCTCAGCGAAGAACAGGCGCGCACCATGTTAATCGCAGCCTTTTTAAGCGAAGTGCTGGAGCAAATCAGTGATAAGGCATTGCGTGAGAATTTCGCCGATAAAGTAGCCGGGTTTATGGAGGGCAGGCCATGAGTTTTGACGTCAACGCCATCCGCGATCAATTCCCCATTCTGCAACGGCAAGTTCATGGCAAACCGCTGGTCTATTTTGATAATGCGGCCTCGGTGCAAAAACCGCAAAAGGTTATCGATTGCATCAATCACACCCTCGCCCAATCCTATGCCAATGTTCATCGCGGCCTGCATACGCTTTCCAATGAAGCGACCGAGCGCTATGAACAGGCACGCAAAACCTGCGCCCGCTATTTGGGGGCGGACGAAGACGAGATTATTTTCACCATGGGCGGCACCGATGCCATCAATCTCGTCTCTTACAGCTGGGGCATGGAAAATATAAATGAGGGGGATGAAATTATCCTCTCACTGATGGAGCATCATTCCAATGTTGTGCCATGGCATTTTCTGCGTGAGCGCAAAGGTGCGGTTTTGAAATGGCTCAGTGTCGACGATAATGGCGCGATTGATATGGATGAATATCAATCCCTTCTCAGCGACAAAACCAAACTTGTCGCCATGACTGGTCTGTCCAATGTGCTGGGGGCGGCGCCTGATATTAAAACCATGGCTGATATGGCCCATGGGGTGGGGGCAAAAATTCTGGTCGATGGTCGTCAAAAGTCTGTTCATGGGCCGGTGGATGTCAAAGCGCTGGGCGCTGATTTTTATGTCCTGACCGGGCATAAGATTTACGGGCCAAGCGGCATTGGCGCGGTTTATGGCAAATGTGAGATTTTACAAAGCATGCGGCCATTTCGCGGTGGCGGCGAGATGATTGATTGTGTGACGCAGGATATCGTCACCTATAACGACCCGCCCCATCGCTTTGAAGCAGGAACACCGCCAATCATCGAAGCCATTGCCATGGGCACGGCCCTCGAATGGATGATGGCGCAGGACATTGAAGGCCTGCAGGCTCATGAAAGAGCGCTGACGGATTACGCCATGGACGCGCTATCAGGCCTCAACTGGATTTCTCTTTATGGTCGCGCTGCTGATAAAGGCCCGGTCATTGCGTTTAACATAGATGGCGCGCACCCCCATGATGTCTCGACCATTACCGATCAGATGGGGGTTGCTTTGCGGGCCGGTCATCATTGTTGTCAGCCCTTAATGCAGCATCTGGATGTCTCGGCCACAGTGCGCGCTTCCTTTGCCGCCTATAACACCCAATCAGAAATCGATATTTTTATCGAGGCCTTGCACAAGGTAAGGAATTTATTGTCATGAGCGAACACCACAATGAATCGGAAAGCGAACGGGACTTTCTCGAACTGACCCCAAAAAAAGCAGTTAATCCCAATCCGCCTGACGAAAAGGAGGTGGAAGATTTAACCGCGGCCATCATCAAGGCGATGAAAACTGTTTATGACCCGGAAATTCCGGTGGATATTTACGAGCTTGGCCTGATTTACAAGGTTGATCTTGATGATAATCGCGATGTGACCATCGACATGACCCTGACCGCCCCGGGCTGTCCGGTCGCTGGCGAAATGCCGCTTTGGGTGCAGCGCGCTGTGGAAGAGGTCGAGGGGGTAAACAAGGTTGAAGTGGTGATGACCTTTGACCCCCCTTGGACGCCGGAGCGCATGAGCGATGAAGCGCGCCTGGAGCTTGGCTGGATGTAAAGCTATTAAAAACGGGGATGGTTCCGCACCATCCCCGCTCTTGCTTTTAAACAGGCCAACCCTTTGTTTGTGGAGGCTTTGGGCTGGCTTAAATTGGCCCTTAGCAGTTTAGGGGTCAGTAGGGGCCTAATTTCTAGCCTAGCCAGCTTGTGGCAGAGAAACTTCTACCTTGCCGCCGCGTGAAACCTTGCAGATTACATTCACCCGCTCGCCCCCATCATGGGGCACGGCTTCCAGCATCAAGGTTTTGGTGCGCTTGCCTTTGGAGCTTTTAAATTTCAAGCGATAATTGTCCATATCCAGCAATTTCTCACTGGCAAGGGCCGCTCGGCAGGATTTGATGCTGTCTTGGGTTGATTGTGCAAAGGCTGGTGCGCTAACGGCAAAAGCGGCAATCGCCGCAAGAGAGCCAAGAGCTATGGTGTTCAGAGAAGAGCGTTTCATAATGGGAATATCCTTTTAAAAATAAAACATTGCGAGGGTGGTTGCTTCAATGCTTGTAATTTGGCGATTGCTGGTCCATTATTCAAATTCATGCAAAAGATAAAGGTTATACCAATAAGTTATGAGTTCATCGCGCCTTGAATCGCTTGATTTAAATCTCATTCTGGCCCTGCACTGGTTGCTGACAGAGCGCTCGGTCAGCCTTGCCGCTGAGCGCATGAATGTTACCCAGCCGGCGATGAGCCGTTCGCTGGGGCGCCTGCGTGATGTTTTCCATGATCCACTATTGGTCAAAACCGGCCGCACCATGGAGCCGACGCCAACAGCCCTTGATTTGCAGCCTAAGGTGGAAGAGGCGATTGAGAGCCTGCGCGATATTATGCGCCATCGTCATGAATTTGATCCGCAAAATCAATCCGGCGTGGTGACCATTGCCTGTGTTGACTATCTGACGGTTGCGGTTGTGGAAGCATGGACCAAGGTGATATCGCCCCATGCGCCTGGGCTGGAATTGCAAATAGACAGTCTCACGCTCGATTCTGCACATGATATGATTACCGGCAAGACCGACTTCATCATCATGCCTGAATTGGTATTGTCGCTTTTGCCCCCAACCATTGACGCAGATCAATATGTGCGGCGCAATTTGTTTGAACAAAGATTCATCACCGCGGTGCAGAAAAACCATCCACTGGCCAATGGCACCATGACCCTGAAGCGGTTTTTATCCTATCCACATATTCTGATAAATCCGGAAGGGGATAAGATAGGCTTTGTCGATCAGGCCTTATCCAATTTGGGGCTGACACGAAGGGTCAATTTTCGCACCTTTTCTTTTCTGTCAGCGGTCTCCATTGTGCGCAAAACGGATTCTATTTTAACCGCAGCCTCGGGGATTTTTAACAATGACAGCCGCGGTCTTGTATTTTTTCAGCCGCCGGTAAAAATGCCGCCTTTGCATTTTCACGCGGTCTGGCACCCTAATTGGACCGGTGAGCCGCGCCATAAATGGGTGCGCGACAGGCTTTTACCGGCGCTTAGCAAGTCTGGCCAAAAGGCGGGCCACATGGAGCTAATCGACAAGCCTGTATTGCAGCGAGGCTAAAAGCGCCTATATTAGAGACATCTGATTTTTAAGGATAAAATCCATGGCCCGCCCCTTACCCAAAGTCGTCACTTTGACGGACAAAGCTGCCGCCCGCATGAAGGCTATTATGAGCAAGGCTGATGAAAATTTCATCGGTGTGCGCATTGGCGTGAAAAATGGTGGCTGCGCAGGCATGGAATATGTGATGGATTACGCCGAAGCACCCGAGCCGCTCGATGAGGTGGTTGAGGATAATGGCATTACGATTTTAATCGATCCCAAAGCGATCCTGTTCCTGCTGGGCACAGAAATTGACTATGTGACGGAAAAACTATCCTCGCGCTTTGTGTTTAAAAACCCCAACCAGACCGATGCCTGCGGCTGCGGCGAAAGCGTTACGATTGTTCCAGCAACTGGAAGCGTTACTGACACACTAATCAATCAGGATTAGTTTTTACGGGTGGGCTATCCGCGCACCGTGCCATGACAATGCTTGTATTTCTTTCCGGAACCACAAGGGCAGGGCGCATTGCGCGAGACACGGCCCCATGTGGACGGATCATTGGGGTCCACCTTGGCGGCAGCTTCACGCGCTCGCATGGTTCCAAAACCGGTAGCTTGACCATAGGCGCGGCGCGGGCCGTCCGGGCCACCATGGGCTGCATCATTTTCCCCGCTGCTTGCGTCAATATGAGTGGGCTGCATGGCTTCACGCTCTTGCGCCTTGCGCGCTTCAATTTCCTGCATCAATCGGGTGGCCTCATCGGGCTTGGTTTCAAAGCGCACATTCATTAAGGTGCGGGTGACATCCCGGCGCAAGCCATCGAGCAGGCGGCCAAATAATTCAAAGGCTTCGTTTTTATATTCATTGACCGGGTCGCGCTGGGCATAGGCACGGAAACCCACAACCGAGCGCAAATGATCCAATTGCTGCAAATGGTCGCGCCAGTCATTATCAATGGTGACCAGCAGGAATTGCTTTTCAATCCGGCGCATAACCTCCGGACCGGTAATTTCTTCACGCTCTTTGGCAAGTCGATCAGTGGCTTCAATCAGGCGATCAACAATTTCCGTGTCGGCAACGCCTTCTTCTTCGGCCCATTCCTTAACCGGGAAGGTGCGGCCAAAAATATCAGCCACTTCATTATGCAAGCCTTCCACATCCCATTGCTCCACATAGGATTTTGGCGGAATATAGGTTTCGACAATATCTTCAATCAGGCTGTGGCGCATTTCGGTGATGATTTCACTAACATCCGGCGCTGACATAAACTCAATGCGCTGTTCAAAAATCGCTTTGCGCTGATCATTATTGACATCATCAAATTTCAGAACATTTTTACGCATGTCAAAATTGCGCTGCTCGATTTTCATTTGCGCCTTTTCAACAGCCTTGGTGAACCAGGGATGCTCAATGCTTTCATCTTCGCGAATGCCAAAGCGCCGCAACATTTTTTCCATGCCGGCGCCAAAAATACGCATCAAATCATCTTCCAGCGATAGGAAAAATTTGGTGGTGCCGGGATCTCCCTGACGCCCAGAGCGGCCACGCAACTGATTGTCAATGCGGCGGCTTTCATGGCGTTCAGTCGCTAGAACATAAAGGCCACCAGCCTCCAGCGCCTGTTTTTTCAACTCGCTGACATGTTCTTCAATTTTCTGACGCTTTTTGGCTATCGTCGCTTCATCATCCCCATCTTCAATGCTTTGCAGCACTTCCATATCGACATTGCCACCAAGCTGAATATCGGTGCCGCGACCCGCCATATTGGTGGCGATGGTGACGGCTCCGGGCACACCAGCTTTGGCAATGATTTCCGCTTCCTGTTCATGGAAGCGCGCATTCAAAACATTATGGGGAATTGGTTCTTTCTTCCCGGCCAATTCATAGAGATAGCGCGCCTTTTCCTTATATTCGGCAATCAGCTCTTCATCCTTGTCGGATTTCAGTTCGTCAATATAGCCTTCATATTGTTTGGCCAAAGAACGATAGAATTTCTTATTGCTCAATAATTCTGACAGATATTCAGATTTTTCAATCGAGACAGTACCCACAAGAACCGGCTGGCCGCGTTTATAACAATCCGCGATTTGGGCGATAATGGCGCGATATTTTTGCTCGGCAGTAATATAAAGCTCATCATCCTGGTCATCACGGGCAATCGGCTGATTGGTGGGAATTTCAAGAACATCCAATTTGTAAATATCAGCAAATTCGGCTTCTTCGGTCATTGCCGTGCCAGTCATACCGGCAAGCTTGTCGTAGAGGCGGAAATAGTTTTGGAAAGTGATCGAAGCAAGGGTGATATTTTCCGGTTGGATTTTAACGCCTTCCTTGGCTTCAACCGCCTGATGCAGGCCATCTGACCAGCGTCGGCCATCCATCATCCGGCCCGTAAATTCGTCAATGATAACAACCTTGTCGCCTTTGACGATATAATCCTTGTCGCGCTGGAACATATTACGCGCCCGCAGGGCATTATTGATATGGTGCACAATTGAAACATTGGCCGCTTCATAAAGGGACTCACCTTCCAGCATATTTTCCTTGCGCAAAAGGCCTTCCATAAATTCATTGCCTTCATCGGTGAGGGCAATGGTACGGCCTTTTTCATCCTGTTCGTAATGCTCTTCGGAAAGCTGCTGCACCAGCTTGTCAATGGTAATGTAGAGATCGGATTTATCGTCGGTTGGGCCGGAAATAATCAAGGGCGTTCTGGCTTCGTCAATCAGGATTGAGTCAACCTCATCAACAATCGCATATACATGACCGCGCTGAACCATATCTTCCAAAGAATGTTTCATATTATCGCGTAGATAATCAAAACCCAGCTCATTATTGGTGGCATAGGTAATGTCGCAGGCATATTGTTCGCGCCGCTCGGGGTCACTAAGAGAATTGGTGATAACGCCTGTGGTCATGCCGAGGCGTTCAAACACTCGGCCCATCCATTCACTGTCGCGCTTGGCCAGATAGTCATTGACGGTAACAATATGCACGCCTTTGCCGGTCAGGGCATTGAGATAAGCGGGCAGGGTAGCAACAAGAGTTTTGCCCTCGCCGGTTTTCATTTCGGCAATATTACCCTTATGCAAAACAATGCCGCCAATAAGCTGCACATCATAAGGGGTAAGGCCCAAGGCCCGCTTGCCCGCTTCTCGCGCTGCGGCGAAGGCTTCTGGCAATAGGCTATCAAGGCTTTCACCGGAAGCGACCCGCGCCTTGAAGGTTTCGGTCTGTTGCTTCAGCTCGGCATCGCTCAGCGCTTCCATTTTGGGCGCCAGCGCGTTAATCGCCTCGATCTTTTTGGTGAATGGCTTTAATTTACGGTCATTAGATGTACCGAACAGCTTCTTTGCGATTCCGAGAATGGGCATTGCTTCTAATTGGTCCTTTAATTCAGGTTATGGCCGGGCATATCAAACGAGTTTCATCCCGGAAGTGATGGGCTGTCGGTTGGCGCTGACCAGCCCATTGATCCCTTCCGGACCTTGCATGGCTCAAATCATGGAGGCCAGCCTTTTGAAACCGGCTTCAAAGCACGGCGCTCGACACATAAGCAGCACCCTGCTTCCTGTCAATGAGAGCGCCCCGGCATTAGGCCGCAAACAATCAAGACAGGCATGGGCAAACATGGGCAAAATACGCTAGAGGCAGATAAGCGCCACTTCCGACTAAGAGCGGTGGCGCCCAGAAAAATGGTACAATAAAGGGGCAAAACACCCAAAATGGCGATATTTTCGTGGATATTTCTGCTAATCGGCAAGTCCCTTACAATCGGCTTCAGGAGGCTGATTAGCGGTACTAGGCTGTTTATGCGGGGGTTTTGGCACTGGTTGCGCTCCACTGACGGGGCGGCATTGCTGACCGGCCTTGCTCTGGTACTGATGATCGGGGCCTTGGCATGGGCCGATGGGCTGGTGCAAGAAAATCGCTCCCAGCCAATTCCTTATTCAGCATCCGGGACAAGCAGGTCCGAGGGCAGTGAGGAAAAGATCGATATTATTCTGGCGCGGATTGATGGAGAGGTTTTGCGCCTTTCAGAGGTGCGCGAATTTGCCATACAGGCAGGTCGCTTACAACCAAATGCCCCACTGGACCCACAGCAGGCCTTCCGGCGCAATCTGGTGGCCGATGCCATAGATCAACGACTGTTGCAAAAGGCAGCGGAGCGGGCAGGGATTGAACAGGAGGCCGAGATTAACACCCGTCTGCACATCGCCAGAGGCAGGGTGTTGGCATCTGCCTTTCTTGCCCGTCAGGTAGAAAAATCCATTACCGATGACCTTATCCGCAATTTCTATGAGCGGCAAAAAGAAACCATGCGTTTTGGCGATCAATTTATTTTGGAGATGCTGCAAGTGGCGGATCGCGAAAGCGCCCTGCAATTGGAGCGCAATATTAAGGGCGGGTTGAGCATGGCCGAAGCCGCAAACAGTATCCCACAAAATGCCAGCTATGAGCCTGCTGTGGAATTTATCGCCAGCCCCCGGGCTGACCCGGCCATTGCCGAAAAAGTTGCCCAATTATCGCTGGGAGCAATATCAGCACCTTTTGCCACCAAAAAGGGCTGGGCGATTATAAAAATTCGCCGCCGCAACGCTCTTTTACCGCCGGAATTTGATGAGGTTGAGGGCACAATTCGGGAATTTCTGACTTTAAATGTGGTCGAAGAGACCATGAGTGAATTGCGTGAGCAGGCAAAGATAGAATTGTTTGAGCCAAAAAAAGAAAGCGTTAACCCTTTGCCACAAGGGATTATAGACGAAGGGGATACAATCGGGAAGAAACAGGAAAATCCGGGATAGATTCAAGAAAGATTGACTGAATAATTATACACTTCTTAAGGAAAATTGGCGAGATTGGGGCGTAATAGTGACTAAAAAAATCATGCTCGTAGCGGCGGCGGCCCTAATGGATTGCGACGGACGGGTGCTCATGGCGCAAAGGCCAAAGGGCAAGGAATTTGAGGGTCATTGGGAATTTCCCGGTGGCAAAGTAGAGCAGGGTGAGACGCCGGAAGAAGCGTTAATCCGCGAGTTGAGGGAAGAATTACGCATTGAAACACAGACCGCCTGTTTGGCGCCTGTTGCCTTTGCCTCTCATGATTATAAGGATTTTCATTTGCTGATGCCGCTATTTGTGTGTCGCAAATGGGAAGGAATGCCGGAGCCGGTAGAAGGACAGGTTCTCAAATGGATTACGATCAAAGAAATAACGCGGTTGAAAATGCCCCCGGCGGATGTTCCTTTAGCGGCACAATTACGCGACATGTTTTGAAGTTGAAAAGCTGCCTGCGCGATTTTAGCCAAAATGAATCCGGCGCAACCATGCTCGAATATACATTGATTGTGGCGCTTATCAGCCTTGCCATGTTGCTGTTCTTTTCTTCCACGGCCAATAATATGAGCACGCTCTACGGCGAAGTAGCATCGAAAATTTAACGAAACTTTTTATTAGGGATCTGAATCTAACACTGCCTGGGCAAGGCTGTGGGTTGCTGATCCGGGCTTGAGCGGCTTTGGCTGTGATGCATGAGGGGCCCAGCCGGTTAGCATGATAATATCAAAGCTTGCCCGTGCGCCTTTTTCTTCGCCATATTTTTCTGCATAAAGCCCCATAGCGCGGGCCAGAACGGCGCGTCGTAAAGGACGCGCATTTTGCGCTAGCGGTGCTGTTTCGCCCATAGCGCGCAAATCATGTAAAAGTCGCATGGGGTTTTGGTAATGGACAGACATAGCAATCTTGTCGGCCACTGGCAGGGCAAAACCGGCGCGTTGCAAAAGTGCGCCTAGCGATTTCAGCGGCGCCATTGGAACTAGGCGCGGGCTGACACCACCCAGAATTTCAGTTTCTGCCCCATAGAGGCAATCGCGCAATTCGCACAATGTGTTTTCACCGGGCAGGGCGGCTATCATCACCCCATCGGGCTTTAGCGCGAGCCGCATGGACACCAAGGCGGCCAGTGGGTCATCCATCATATGCAAATCCATTATGGATAAAATAGCAGCATAGTTTGCCTCTCCCTGCTGGGTCAAAATGCCATTAACAGGAAAATCAGCACCATTAAGAGGGTCGAGACAGTCGAGCTGCGTGACCCCAGCTTTGGGGGTCAGGAGGGCTTTGACCAGATGCGCTCCGGGACCAATGGCCAGCACGCGCTCAAAAGATCGGGCAATGCTTTCAAGCCTATCGACCATGTCCAGGGCCACTGCCCGATGCAGGAAATCCGCTTGGGCAAAATGCTTGGCGGCCCTGTGACGGCGCAAATGCAATAAAGATCGATTGAAAATTCGGGGTGGCGCTTTTGGTGTCATAGAGGGCATAATGGCGTGTCAAAAGGGGGATGAAAAGCATGGAATTGGAAAATCCCAGCAAATATAAGGCCCAACTCAAGACCCAGTTCAAGCGGGCGCAGCAAAGTCTGCTCAATTTTGTCATGCCGCCTCTATGCCCGATTACCGATCTGAAAGTGCAGAAAAAAGGCGAATTGCACCCGCAAGGCTGGCAGGCGCTGGACTTTATTTCAGAGCCCTTTTGCGCTGCCTGCGGCCTGCCATTTGAGTTAAGTGCTACAACCCCTATCAGTAAAGAAAGCCTGTGCGGTGCTTGTGCTGCCCCGGATGATGCACCATTCGCGCTGACCGGTCCGCTCAGTTTCAATAGCCTGCGCGCTGTCACGCGCTATGACGAGCCAAGTGCCAAGCTGGTCCTTGCCCTTAAAAACTCTGACCGCATGGATATCGCTCCGGTTTTGGCTGATCTGATGACAGGGCCGGGCAAGCAGATGCTGGCGCAATGCGACTTTTTAATCCCTGTGCCATTGCATAGAGGCAGGCTATGGTCGCGGCGGTTTAATCAATCGGCGGAAATTGCGAGGCATATTTGCGGCAAGATTGCCAGTCGCCAGAAATTCCTGCCCGGCCTGTTGCAACGCATAAAGCCGACCCCGCAACAAAAAGGCCTCAGCGCCGACCAGCGCCGTCGCAATGTGCAAGGGGCTTTTGCCATAGCGCCAAAATCCAGAATAAATTTGAAAGGAAAAAATATCGTGCTTGTGGATGATGTGTTGACCACGGGTGCAACCATGAAAGCCTGCGCCCGCGTCTTGCGAAAGTCCGGAGCGGCACAAGTTCATGGTCTGGTCTTTGCCCGCGTCATCGGCTATGGCAGCAAGTCATTAACATTGTTGGGAGAGCCATTACGGCCCTGAACTGGCAGCCTATAGGAGCAAAAACTAATGCAAGAGGTTACCATTTACACAACACCCTTATGCCCCTTTTGCGTGCGCGCCTTATCGCTGCTGAAGAAAAAAGGCGCTTCTTATAAAGAAATCCCGGCAGGATTTAGCAAAAAAAACCGTGCCGAAATGCTGGCCCGCTCCAATGGCCGCACCACTTTTCCGCAGATTTTTATTGGCAAGACCCATGTGGGTGGCTGTGATGAGCTTTATGAATTGGAGCGCAATGGCAAGCTTGATGCGCTGTTGGCGGGGGCTTAAACAATGTCCAAACCCTTTCTTGCAGCAGCCATTCAGATACGCTCTGGCCTCGATCAGGAAAAAAACCTGCAACAGGCAAGCGCGCTAATAGAACAGGCCGCTGCCAAGGGGGCTAAATTTATTGCCACGCCGGAAATGACGACCTTGCTTGACCGCAAACCGCGCCGCCTGTTTGACGCCCTACCGGGCGGCGAAGACCAGCAAATCATCAAAGACTTCGCCGCACTGGCAAAGCGTTTGCAAATCCACCTCCTGCTGGGCTCCGCGCCAATCGTCTTATCGCGAGAGCCACGCAAAGCGGCCAATCGCAGCTTTCTGTTTGGCCCCGATGGCATCTGTCTTGCCCGCTATGACAAAATTCACATGTTTGATGTGGATTTGCCCAATGGCGAACAATGGAAAGAATCCTCTATCTACCAGCCGGGCGAGCAAATCATCAGCGCCAAAACAGAGCTCGCCATGATCGGGCTTTCCATCTGCTATGACCTGCGCTTTGCCCAGCTTTATCGTAAATTGGCACGAGAGGGTGCAGAAATCCTCTGCGTGCCATCAGCTTTCACCGTGCCCACTGGCAAAGCCCATTGGGAAATATTATTGCGCGCAAGGGCAATAGAAACTGGCTCCTATGTCATCGCCCCGGCGCAAGGGGGCGAGCATGAGGATGGCCGCACCACGTATGGTCATTCCATGATTATTGCCCCATGGGGAGAGGTGCTGGCCCATCTCGACCATGATGAGCCGGGCTTTTGCCTTGCAGAAATTGACTTAAAAACCGTCCATGAGACCCGCCAGCAAATTCCATCCCTGACCTATCCGGATGTGGTTTGATAAAAAGGCCTAACTTGCCGAAAGTTTCCTCCTCCGTAAAATGGGAGAGGTGCCGATCCTTCGACAAGCTCAGGATGAGGGGCGGAGGGGGCTGCGGGCTCTCAAGGAGAGGATAAGCTGGTTCTTCAATGATTTAAGAACTCGTCACCAGCAAAGCTTGAAACCCACATCAAAACCCCACATAGTAGGCTGATGATAAAGTACCAGTTACAGTGCAGTATGGCCCATGAGTTTGAGGGCTGGTTTGGCGATAGTGAAGACTATGATCGTCAGGAACAGGGTGGGCTGTTAACCTGCCCGGTCTGCGGGTGTGAGAAAATAGAAAAGGCCCTGATGGCCCCGGCGCTTTCGGGGGTTAAGAAATCTTCCGTCAAAAAAGAAACACCGCCCAACCCGTTCAAAGCCATGCGCGATTATGTGGAGCGCAATTTTGAAAATGTCGGCGAGCGTTTCCCGGAAGAAGCCCGCAAAATCCATTATGGCGAAAGCGATAAACGCAATATTTACGGCGCCGCCAGCCTTTCCGAATGTAAAGAGCTGGTAGAAGAGGGGGTCGAGATTGCCCCGCTTCCCGGCGCACCGGTTAAACGCGAGAAACTGAATTGATCAGTACGCGGGGCTTGCCAGAAAGTCGCTTATTTTAAATCGCTGGCCGAAGTCGGCGTCAGCAATAAATCTTCAAACACCTGCCATGCTTCTTCATTATTTTCAGAGCGCGCTTCTATATAATTGCGCACAAGGTCCAGCCCCAAAGAATAATTGATGATATAGGCGCGATAGGTTTCGATGAAGGAAAGTGATTGTTCGGCGCGTGAACGGCTGGTCATGGAATATTTCATAATCATGGCAATCGCCTGTTCGCGATCAATCTCGCCATCTAAAAACGCTCTAGCAATATGAATACGGGAAAAGCGCAAAACCTTCATGGTCGCGTCAATTTCTGCATTCAGGGCACTTGCTGCCGGATCAATGCCGCCAATCGGATAAAGCACTTCCTGTTCAAAGCGCAATCGGCTTTCGCCGGGAAAGGCCAGTTCAACACCGTAATTGGCCGAGCCTTCTGCAAACAAAGCGCCCGGCGCAAAAAGCGGGAAGAGCTGATATTCGAGCCAGCCATTTTTATGGATAAATTCACTTTCCACATAAAGATTCCACACATGATGGCCGGGATAGCCTTCATGACAGCCAAGATCTAGGGCGCGGGTGATGGCGAAGGGCTGGTCGAGATTAACTTCAATCAAAGAGCGATACTCCCCCTGATACCAATTATAGGCCGACCATGGCTTGTCTTTGACAAAGGCAAGGTCAAATTTTTCGCCTTCGGGTAAATCATAATGCATTTGCGTGCGGGCGCGACATTCTTCAATCGCTGCTTCCATCACCGCGGGGATTTTATCCTTGGGTACATAAAGCTGAGAACGAATGGCTTCGAGGCGGCTCCCAAGGTCACCACTGCCCGGTAGCAAAGCATCAAGCTCCAACAATGCCTCATCAAATTCTGCCACATCATAAGATGGCACAATGGCATCATAAATAATCGCCGCCTCATCGTTAAAGCTGAGACGTTCACCACGGGCCATGCGCATGCGGCCAATCATTGCAGTGACATTGCGCTGTAATTGCCGCAGCCGTGCCTCTTCGCCTTTTTCCGGTGTGGCAAGCTCGAGGCTCGCCAGAATAGACACCGCCTGCGCATACATATCTTCCAAACTCATATTGGCGGCGAGGGCTTGCTCGCGCCATTCTTCCGGCCCCGTATAGGCATCCACATAATGGCTGTCGATTTCCCCGAACGCCAAGGCCACCCGCACATAACGCTCGGCCACTTGGTCAATATCAATTTCGGCGGCAATTTCAGTGGCCGCAACGGGCTTTGTCTCGGACGGGTTGAGGCTGGCACAGGCCCCCAACAAGGGAAGGAAAGCTCCGAGAACAAGAAACGAAACAGATGCGCGGGAAAAGCGTATAGTCATTATGGGGTTTCCTGATTTAGGGGATTAATTTGCGGAAGGACGTTTGGCGACCAGCATGTAATTGACCGAGGCATCGCTACCAATGCTCCATTGGTCGCCAAGGGGATTATAGCTGACCCCATAGGGCGGATCGACCTCCAGCCCGGCGCGCTTCATGGGTGCGCTGGCGGTTTCCGGGGCAACAAATTTGCTTGGATCATGAGTGCCGGGGGGCAGCCAGCGCAAAATATATTCGGCGGTGATTTTCGCGGTCAGTATTGCTTTTACGGTTTTGTTGATAGTTGCCAAAATCATCAGCCCGCCGGGGCGCACGAGGGATGCCGAATCTTCCAAAAACTGTTCGACATTGGCCACATGCTCAACCACTTCCAGATTGAGGACAACATCAAAGGGCGGCTCTTTTGCCGCCACCAGATCTTCAATTGTGCAATGGCGATAATCAATTTCAAGACCGGATTCTTTTGCATGGGTGAGGGCGGTTTTGATATTGCGCTCTGAGGCATCAATCGATGTCATTTCGGCGCCCATCCGCGCCATGGGCTCGCTCACCAGCCCGCCGCCGCAGCCAACATCAAGCACGCGCAAACCGGCAAGGCTATTGCGCTGGGTCTTCTCCCGCCCGAATTGGTCGCAAATCTGGTCGCGGATAAAGCCAAGGCGCACCGGATTAAACTTGTGCAAAGGGCGAAATTTCCCTTTGGGGTCCCACCATTCGGCGGCAATTTTGGAAAATTTCTCAACTTCAGAAGGGTCAATAGAAGTGGTCACAGGCAATAAGGTCTCATTTTTCTGCTATAACAGGCTTTGCGGTATCAAACCCTGCCCCTCTAAAACTTGCAAGGGGGGCTAAGGCACCGTAAGTCAGGCGCATCAAGCCATATTATATTCACTAAAGGCCTATTTTAGCCCCAGAAATACCATGATGGATATTCAAAAACAGCCAGATCAGCCAAAAACCACCAAAAGCCCCGGCAATGGGCGGTTGGTGATGAAATTTGGCGGCACCTCCTTGGCAGATATTGCCGCTATGGAGCGGGCCGCAGGGCTGATAGCGGCAGAGGCCCAGCGCGGCATGGCGCTGGCGGTGGTGGTTTCGGCCATGGCCGGACAGACCGACAGGCTCGACGCCCTTGCCCGCGAGGCAGGGCTATTGGATGAAACGCAAAATGACCGGCGCGATTATGATCCGGTAATGGCCGCTGGCGAGCAAATCTCTTCCGGGCTGATGGCGCTTATATTGCGCCGGATGGGGTTTAATGCTCGTGCCTGGCAGGGCTGGCAGGTGCCAATCCTCACTACGGGCAATCATGCTTGCGCGCGGGTTTTGCGTATTCCGGAAAATCCCTTGGGGGAGGCGATTGATAAAGGCGAGATTGCTATTATTGCCGGCTATCAGGGGGTCAGCGAAGACGGCGCGATTACCACTTTGGGCCGGGGCGGTTCAGATTTAAGCGCCGTTGCCATCGCTGCTGCCTTGAAAGCGGAAAGTTGCGACATTTATACGGATGTTGACGGTGTCTACACCACCGATCCGCGCATGGAGCCACAAGCCAAACGCATTGACCAATTATGCTATGAAGAAATGCTCGAGCTTGCTTCCATGGGGGCCAAAGTGTTGCAGACCCGCTCGGTCGGCCTTGCCATGAATAGCGATGTGCCAGTGCGGGTATTGTCGAGCATGATGGCCCCGCAAAACAATAATTCCGGCACAAAGATTATTGGCGAAGAACAGGCATTAGAGCGTCAGGTTATTAATGGCGTTACCGCAGACTTTGCCGCGGCGCGTATTTCTGCTTTGGCAGTTCCTGATGAAGCGGCCCGCACCGCGCTCATGTTTAAGGCGCTGGCTCGCGAAAATATAAATATCGATATGATTGTTCAGGCACCTTCGCGAACCCCTGCCGCCGCCAATATATCCTTTTCCCTGTCCGAAACCGATCTTGCCCGGGCGCAAGAGGTTCTCGCCCATCTCAGCGCAGAAATTGGCTATGAGGAATTACATGCGGATCGTTCGGTGGCCAAGGTTTCAGTTATTGGTATTGGTATGAAAAGCCATGCGGGTGTCGCGGCAACTATGTTCCAAACCTTGGCCGATGAAAATATTAAAATTTACAATATCACCACTTCGGAAATTAAAATTTCGGTTTTAATCGAAGCGCAATATACAGCTTTGGCAGTGCAGGCCCTGCACAGCGCTTATAAGCTTGACCAACCACCAC
>WFQB01000131.1 GCA_015487305.1 Parvularculaceae bacterium
TAATCATTGATCCCAAAACGCGGCGCATCAATGCCATAGCCGGCAAAGATGACCGGCGCACTGACCTCCATGGAAACACCATTGGGCGGCATGCCAATCACATAATCGACCAAATTGGTAAGGGGGACAGAATTACCAAGCTCATCGGACAAAGACATATATGCGTCATCAAGATTGCGCTTGATATTGGCCAAAGGCACGCGCTGAAAATAGCTGCCATCATCGCCCATGGGTTTGAGGCCGAGAGATTGATAGCGCTCGGCGACAAAGTCGGCGGCTTCGTCATATTGCGCTGTGCCCGTATCGCGCCCCAACATTGCATCGCTGGAAAGGAAGGCAATATCGGCAGCGAGATTGCGGGCCGATTGCGAGGCATTTTCCGCTAGCTTGAAATCACCCAGCCCTTTATCGGCTTGATTTTGGGGTTCTGGAGCACCAGAAACACAGGCCATCAGCGACAGAGACAATAAACCGACCGAGCCGAGCCGGGCCATACGCGCAAACAAATCCATGAAAAATCCTCTTAAAATGCAGTTATCCCCGAAAGCCACAATAAAGGGCCAAAATGCCGTTTCAGCATTGCTTTGCCATAGGACATGAGGCTTGCAGGACAATCAAGAGAAAATAGTGCAGATTTTCCGGGGCTATTACACGCCAAACGATAATGTGATAGGCTTTTTAAGCCGGAAGATTGCCAGAAAACTGAAACTCTGTGGCGGGTCGTGATATAATCTGGCGGAAATAGCCCGACTCAATGCAAAATGCCGTGTTTGGCAGGATTTCGGCTTACGCGGCAAATGGCCCTAAAATTGGTGGCCAAAGGCTGAATTTGTAAAATGCTAACGGGAAGTTAACCGCTTAAATGGCAAAAGGGGAGCGAATCAAAAAGCGAATTTAACAATATTGCCAAAGGTGTAAGGCAAAACGCTTTTAGATATCGATGAAGGAGTTTTAGCAGTTATGACAGCTCAAGCGGTACGCCTGACCAATGTCGATATTGATAATGCGCTTAAAAACAAGCATTTCGAGGTTATCTTTCAGCCGATCTTTGACCTGAAAACCGGCTCTTTGGGCCGCATGGAAGCGTTTATCCGCTGGGTCCATCCCGGTCTTGGCACTTTGCCACCAGGCGCCTTTATCTCCTTTTTTGAAAGTCAGGGGCGGATGTCGGAATTGACCCGCTATGTGCTGGAAACCGCCCTTGAACGTTATATGGAATGGCGCGGCAAATCCGGGCCCGGATTTTCGGTTAATCTTGCCCTGTCGGACCTCTCCGACAAAAGCTTTCCGGCGTTTTTACGCGATCAGCTTTTGCGCCATGATTTCCCACCAGAACTTGTAACTCTCGAATGTCCTTCTCTGCCAACCACCACCTCGCTAACCGAAGCACAGGAGATTTTTGGCCGATTGAAGAAAACCGGCGCAAGGCTGGCGATTGAAGTGCGCGGGCGCGCTAATGATCTATTGCGCTCGCTATCGCCCTTCCCTTTTGATGAGGTTAAAACCGGTGGCTCGGCGATTTTGCGCTTTGCCCGCACAGTGCGGGGTGGCCCCGGTCTTGGGGCAATTTCCGAGCTTCTTGAACTGGCCAAAACCAATGACGCCGCGATTGTTGCCGTTGGGGTGGAAGATCAGGCAAGCTTACAGGCCTTGACCTCTCTTGGCTTTACGGCCGCGCAGGGCAATCATCTGGCCAGTGTTGGTGATTTGAAAGCGTTTAAAACCAGCCAGATTAATGATGTTCGCAAAGTGCTAGAATTGGAGCCGCTCGACCAGAAGGGCTTGCAAGAAAGCTTTGAGGCCCGAAAACCGGTTAAAAAACCTGACGCCACACAAGCGCTGGAAGTTGATGATGAAGATATAAGATTTGAACAGGAAAAGCTCGCCGCTTTGCGTGTTGCTAAGGAAAAAGCCCGCGCTGCCAGAGACGCCGCCAAAAGACGCGCCCTTAAAAAGGCAGCAGATGCCAAAGCAGCGGCGCAAAAAGCCAAGCAGGAATTGGAAGAGCAGCAAAAACTTATGCGTGATACGCAAGCCAAGCGCGAAGTTGAAGAAAGCGCCCGCAAGCTGCAAGACCGCCTCAATCGCGCCTATGATGACGAGGAAGAGCAACAGGC
>WFQB01000132.1 GCA_015487305.1 Parvularculaceae bacterium
GCCCCAAGGCTTAATTCATTATCCTGACCCCTATTGCCTTAATTACCCCTCCTGCTTTCCCACTAATATTTCCCCTCCCAAGGGTCATTCGCGTGCCGTTTCAAATTCAGGGTTAATGTGTCGCCCAGCGGGGGCAATTTTGCAAGTATTTCGAGGGGGCAAATGCATGACTTACACAAGATTAAGGGCGCAAGATTAAGGGGCGGCGTGGGGGCGGATTTCTTGTCTCTTCCGGGGGGAAAAGAGGCCCATTTTAACCTGTTGAAATTATTGATAAAAATAAAGAGCGCGATAGATTTCCCGCTATGGCTGTAAGGGGACGCTAGCGGCGCAATAAGGGGCGCCATTTTCCTTTGCCGGTAAAGGTCAGGCTGGAGATTTTGCCGTCCACCGTAATATTGATGTGATGGAGCCAGTCCCGGGCCAGTTCGGCCAGCACCTGACTTGAAATTTCTACCTCTCCGGCAAGGTCAATGGAGCGGGGGAGCTGCAATTCCTGATAGAAGAAAAAATAATCGTCAATGATCTCGCCGCCTATGGCTTTCGGGGCCAGAGGCTGGTGGGATTTTTTGCGGCGCAAGTGAAAGGCTTTTTCATAATAAAGCCCCATGCGGGCAAAATCGCGCATATTCTGTATTTGCTCTTTCTCGCCAAGGGCAGCAAAGAGAGAAAGCGCGTCATGAATGGGCATGCGATGGGTGAAATCGAGATAGAGATATGCCCCTTGGGGACGTGCGACAATCTCCGTTGCCGACATCGGCATGCGATGGGCCTGCGCAGGGAGGCTCCAGCCGAGGCCGAAGGCGGTGCCCAAGAGGAGGAGATTGCGGCGGTCTATCTTCATATTTCAACCCTATTCCAATGGAACCGAATTGCCTTCGCCGGGAGTTTCTTTTTCTTCGCCCTTCAACTCGACCATCATATCGGCCATGAGATTGCGCCGTGAGCGATCGGCTTTGTAAAGTTCAATGCGGGATTTGATGACCTTGGGGGGGAAGGCATTATCTGTGTAATCCACATCGGCGGTTTGATGATGGGGGTCCAATTCAATATTGGAGAGGCGCTTTTTCAAGATAAGCAGTTTTGTGACCGCGCTCGCGTCCCGGCGCCAGATTTCTGCGGGGATCATCATGTCTTGCTGGCTGCCATCGGTAAAGTTGAGGCGCAAGGGCAAGGGGGTGACGAGGCCGCCTTCATTGGCAAAGTCGATAAAGTAAATGAAATTATCTTCGGCCAAAGCGCGATCAAGAGCATCGGCCTCCCATTCTTCAAGGCTTTCGCGAAAGGTCTGATAATCATTGCGATCTTTATTGGTGACCGTGAAGCGATCATGTTCATTATAAAAATCGAGAAGGTCTTTATTGCTTTTAATCAAAGTGGTTATGCCCTCTTCGCGATCACGGGATTGCTGCAAGGGTTCGGGTTTGCGCTCGGCCTCTTCCAGCCTTTGCAAGGGGAACTCAATATCCGGGTCTTTGGAAGAGACTTTATATTCACGCACCGAACGAATGGCCACATCCACATGGTCGGTGGTGTAGAACCAACCGCGCCAGAACCAATCAAGATCAACCCCCGAAGCGTCTTCCATAGTGCGGAAGAAATCTGCCGGGGTTGGGCGTTTGAACATCCAGCGCTGGGCATATTCGCGAAAGGCAAAATCAAATAATTCGCGCCCCATAACGGTTTCGCGCAAGACGATGAGGGCGGCGGTGGGTTTGGAATAGGCATTGGGGCCAAATTGCAAAATGCTGTCGGACTGGGTCATGATCGGCACCTGATTGGCGCTTTTCATATAGGTGGTGATATAGTCGAGCACATTGACGTCATTGCGATAGGCGGGATAGTTTTCCTCCCATTCAATCTCGGCAATATATTCGAGAAAACTGTTTAATCCCTCATCCATCCATGTCCATTGGCGCTCATCGGAATTGACGATCATCGGGAAATAAATATGGCCGATTTCATGGATGATAACGCCAATCAGGGAATATTTGGTGCCGCGATCATAGGTGATGGCCCCGGTCTCTTTGTCTTTGACCGGGCGATAGCCGTTAAAGGTGATCATCGGATATTCCATGCCACCGCGATCCCATGTGTTGACCGATTGGGCGGTGGGATAGGGATAGGCAAAAGAATAGCGCGAATAGACCTTCATGGTGTGAATGACGGCGGCGGTTGAATATTGTGACCAGATAGGCTCGGCCTCATTGGGATAAAACGACATGGCCATGACAAAAGGGCCGCCCTCCTGATCATAGCCTTGGGCGTCCCAGATGAATTTACGTGATGAAGCCCAAGCAAAATCGCGCACATTATCGGCTTTGAAAATCCATGTCTTGGTTTGGCTTGTACCCTGTTTTTCGTTTTCCAGCGCCTCTTCCGGGGTGACGATAAAGACCGGCTTATCGGTCGTGCGGGCTTTGTCGAGGCGTTCTATTTGTGTGGGGGTCAGAACCTCTTGCGGGTTTTGCAGATTGCCGGAAGAGGCGACGATATGGTCGGCGGGGGCGGTGATGCGCACTTCATAATCGCCAAATTCAAGACCAAATTCACCGCGCCCGAGAAAGGCTTTGGTGTGCCAGCCTTCATAGTCTGAAAAAACCGCCATGCGCGGGAACCATTGGGCGAGAAAATAAAGATAGGTGTCATTGTCGCGGAACCATTCATAACCGCCGCGCCCGCCAATGATTTCCTCGTCAATGATTTCATGGACCCAATCAATAGAAAAAACGGTTGAGCTGCCCGGCTTTAGAGGTTCAGGCAAGTCAATGCGCATATGGGTGTCGACAATGGTGAAAGGCAATGGGCTGCCATTTTCAGATTTCACCGCTTTGATTTGGGTGCCAAAGGGGCGATCGCTTAAAGCCTGTTGGCGGGCAAGGGTGGAAAAGGAAAGCGTGTCGCCTTGGCCTGAGGGGTCCCATCTTTGTCCGGCGGTGGAAGATGTTTCCGATAGGCGGGCAAGGGAGCCTTCCGCAAAGCGGTTTTGATCAAGCTGGACCCAGAGATATTTTAAATTATGGGGGGAGTTATTGCTATAGGTGATGGTTTCAGACCCGGTCAGAGTTTTGTTTTTTTCATCCAGCGTAACATTGATGATGTAATCGGCCCGTTGCTGCCAATATTGCGGCCCCGGCTCTCCGGTGGCGGCGCGATAAACATTGGGGGTTGGTAATTCCTGATCCAATTGCTGAAATTTGCGGGCGCCATCTCCGGTTTCGGCCTGCGCTGATATGGGCAAGGCCGAGGCTGAAAGAGCAAGGAGGAGGGCGAGGGAAAGATTGGACAAAAGTCTCATGGGGTCAGGCCTTTAGAGTTTACGCTATTGCTTTGCACAAGGAATTGAGATTTGCGGATGGCAGTTTAGGGCAGGGGGTTCGGGCTTGCCAGCCCTTATGCAAAATCGTGATAGCGGGAGTGTGATTTATTTTTCTGAACTATGGCTGAAAAGGATTTAAGATTTGGTGTTCCGGAAAACCCAAATAGGGGCGGGCTGTCCGGGGTGTTCCCTAAAAAATTGTATTTTCAAGGTTAAAACTTATCCCCGCCCCTTGGAGCCTGTGATATTAAGGGGGTTGGTCGGATTTTTGACAAAAGGGTTCCCGTCATTTGGGCGGGATATTTGTTATGCGCGCTGATCCTCCCTTTTTCCTTATTTTGTTTTTGAGTGTGATGGCCTCGTCTTTGGGGTCGGCCTTTTCTGGGGCGGCGCTGGCGGGGGATTTTCCCGGACCGGTTAGGGGGCAGGTTATTCGGGTGATTGATGGCGATAGTTTGGAAGTTACGGTTATGATCTGGCTGGATGTGACGCTTACGACCAAAGTGCGCCTTGCGAATATTGATACGCCGGAAATATGGCGGCCTGCTTGCGCCAAAGAGCGCGCTGCGGGGGAACAGGCCAAGGCATTGGTGGAGAGATTTGTGGGCTTTGGGCAAGTGCAATTATTTGACATTCACTATGGCAAATATGCGGGCCGTGTTGTGGCGCGGGTGGAAAATGCCAAGGGTGAGGATTTGTCGCAAGCGCTTCTGGCAGCGGGGTTTGGCGAGAAGGATTGGTGCGCTTAACGCCGCGAATTTCTGCCAAACCATTGAGTTCATGGCTGAATTGGGGCTGGTCTCTAAATTTCCTGTTTTCATCGCAATAGGCGCAAAACTCTGCCATAATTAGGCGGAATAGATAAGTCTGGATGGCTCGTAATTTGGGCAATATTTGGAGGGGCCAATGCTCGATAGTAATCAGGATATTTCTGCCACAAAAAATGACAGTCATAGAGAGCGCGAAAGCCAGCTTGATATATTGATTTATTTTGTTCTGCCGGGGCTGGTGCAAGGGCTGGCGCTTTATGTTTTGAACAATCTTGATGAAAAGGCCTGGAATTCGCCTTCGATTATTGCGGCCATGTTGTTTTTTGTTGTTGCGCCGCTTGCCTATCTTTTTACCACCGCTAAAGGGCGACGCATTTCAAGCACGGTTTTCGGCATTGTTCTTGGCGGTGTTTGTGCGGGACTGTTTTTATTGGCGAGTGCCACTTTTGGGCCGCCGGATGAGGTGGAAAGCGTTTTACCTTTATCCTGGCTCTCGGCCATGGTGATTTCCTATATTGCCATTCCTTTTTACCGGACAATATTTGAGCGCAAAAAACCGGCCAGTGATTATCCGTCCCTTTTTGAGTTTGCCTGGAATCTGCCGGTTATCTGGGCGGGGTCTATCGCTTTTATTGGTGTTGTGTGGGCGGTTTTGGGGCTTTGGGCAGCCTTGTTTTCGCTCATCGGCATTGATTTTTTTGAAGACATATTTTTTGACGAGCCGTTCTCGCAATTGGCCACCGCTGGCGCTGGGGCATTGGGGATTGGTATTTTGCGCAATCAAGAAGGGGTCGTGCTGGCTTTGCGCGGGGTGTTGTTTGCGCTGTTAAAAGTGCTGACCCCGGTGGTGGCGCTGATGACGGCAGGCTTTGCTGTTGCCGCTTTTGTCAAAGGGCTTGATAGCTTGTGGGAAGGGTGGAGCGCGACCAGCCTGATGCTGGCGGCAATCGCGGCAGCCATTTTATTTACCAATGCCAGCATTGCCGATAAGGGGCGACCGCAAAACTCTGTCTTGCGCTGGTCGGTATTGTTGCAATCTATTGTATTGCCAGTTTTGGCGGCCTTTGCGGTTTATGGTTTGTGGCTGCGGATCAATGAATATGGGCTTACGGTTGAGCGGTTTTATGCGGCGCTCATCGTCGGGGTCGCAGCCACCTATTCGGGGGTTTATGCCTTAAGCGCGTTGGTGCCGGATCAATATCGCCTGTGGCGCATGGGCAATGTTGCTATTGCCGGGGCGTTGGTGGTGCTGGCGATATTGGTGCAAACGCCGGGGCTTAACGCTTATAAAATCTCTGCGGATAATCAGGTTTCGCGTTTGCAATCGGGCGCGGAAACTGTGGAAACATTTGATTTTGGCTATTTGAAATGGGATTTGGGCAAAGCCGGCAAGCAGGCGCTTGCGGATTTGCGGGAATGGGAAGAAGCGCCGGATCGCGATGGATTGCTGGCGATGCTGGATGAATTGGAAGCGGCGGAAAGTGAATATGATTTCAGGAAAGATGACAAAGAGCGGGAAAATATTACGGCCTATAAAAAGGCATTGGAAAATGGTGCTTTATATTTGAGAGGGTTTTCTCTGGAGGAAGGTTTTGTAAGGGAGGCCTTACAAGATGATGCCGTGCGATATATGTTTAGTGCGAGGGACTGTATTGAGGAATTGTCCTGTGTGATTATCAAGAGCGATTTATTGCCGGGTGATGAAAAAGAGTTTCTGTTTGTCAATGCCACCTATGATAAGGAGTGGTCGAGTGTAAGGTTGCGATTTTTCCATCAGGAAATGAATGAAGATGGCAAGACAATCTGGAAAGTAATGGGCGATACTGAAATTCGCCGATTTGAAGATGATGAGGCTGTTAGGGCATTTATGAAAGGGGTGGTCGAAGGCGAAGTGAGGGCTATCACTATTTCTTTACCCGCCATGCAAATTGGCGATGAGGTTTTCGTGCCGGGTGCTCCGCAAAAATTGCGCGATACATTTGGCGGGTCTTCCGAAGGTGGTGAAGATAACATCTCTAAAGACAATACCCTTGAAGAAGTAGAGGGCGGGCAGGAATAGAGCCTGACTGTTTTCGCGGCCTTGCACTTATGGCTCGGTCCGGGCTAAATGGCGCTTCAAGTTTTGCTTAGAGCATTTTCATTTTTGTCGTAAATTAGGGAAATGCTCTAACTCTTTGTTTTGTCGCACTTCTTATCCGAAAACCGGTTTCCACTTTTCGGGAAGTGCTCTAGCGCCAAAGGACCCCTTGCCATGCGCCAACTTCTTGTTTTCGGCCTTGCCGCCGTCGCTCTCATTGCCTGTGGCAATGGCGACGACACATCCAATTCATCCGATAAATCCAACAATAAAGAAGCCCAGAATGAGGGCCAAAAAGAGGAGCGTGTTTTGCCGACCCCCCCTGTTGCTAAAAAGATTCCCGTTGAAATTACCCAGCAGGGTTATACGCGGGTGGATAATTACGCCTGGATGAAAGATGAAAACTGGCAGGAGGTTTTGCGCGATACATCTGTTTTGCGTGACGATATTCGCGAACATCTGGAAAAAGAAGTTGTCTATTATGAAGGCATGACGGCGCATTTGGAGCCATTGCGCAAAACCCTGTTTGATGAAATGCGTGGGCGTATCAAAGAAGATGATAGCTCGGTGCCGGTAAAAGATGGCCCTTTTGCCTATGGCAGTCGTTTTCGCCAAGGCGGGGAATATCCGGTATTTTTCCGCACTCCCCGCGATGGTGGCGAGGAGACAATTTTATATGATGGCGATGCTGAGCGCGGTGATAGCGAGTTTTTCTCGATTGGCGGGATAGAGCATAGCCCGGACCATAAATTATTGGCGATTGGCACCGATCGTCTGGGTTCGGAATATTATACGCTGGAAGTGCGTGATATTGAAACCGGTGAGCGGGTCTCCGGGCCGATTGAAAGCACTGATGGTGGTGTTGTCTGGGCGGCGGATTCGCAAAGCTTTTTCTATGTGGAGCGCGATGATAATCAGCGCCCGAAACGGGTCAAACATCATGTGCTTGGTGGAGACCCGGCCAAGGATCGTCTTGTCTATGAAGAAGATGATGATGGCATGTTTATCGGTATTGGCAAAACCCAAAGCGGTGAATTTATCATCATCTATATTGGCGATCAGGTAACCACGGAATATCGTATGATCCCTGCCAATGACCCTATGGTGGAACCTTTTGTGTTTGCGCCGCGTCTGGCCGATGAGGAATATTATCCTGAGCATCATGGGGACTGGTTTTATATTCGCACCAATAGAGATGGGGCGGTTGATTTTAAAATCATGAAAACGCCGGTGACGGCGACGGGCCGCGAAAACTGGGTTGATGTTCTGCCCTATGAAGAAGGCACGCTTATTTCCAACCTGACGACTTTCAAAGATTATATGGTGCGCTCAGAGCGCAAGGATGCGCGGCCACGGATTATTATTTCTGATTATGAGGGCAATGAGCAGGAGATTACCTTTGATCAGCCAGCCTATTCGGTGAGCTATTCGGACGGATATGAATTTGATACCGATAGCATTCGCTATTTTTATGAAAGCCCGTCGCAGCCGGAACAGGTTGTTGATTACAACATGACAAGTGGCGAGAAGACTTTGTTGAAAACGCAAGAAGTGCCAAGCGGGCATAATCCGGACCTCTATGTGGTTGAGCGCGTAACGGCAATCGCTGATGATGGCGCGGAAATTCCGGTAATGGTGTTGCGCCTTAAATCAACCCCGCTGGATGGCTCTGCACCGGTGTTGCTTTATGGCTATGGATCTTATGGGGCTTATATTCCCGATAGTTTTTCTACTTCCATTTTGTCATTGGTGGATCGCGGCATGATCTATGCTTTGGCGCATATTCGGGGCGGATCGGCCAAGGGCCAGCAATGGTATCTCGATGGCAAGCTCGACAAAAAGATGAATACATTCACCGATTTTGTTCGGGTGGGTGAAACCCTGATTGAGAAGGGATACACGTCCGAGAAAAAGATTGTCATCTATGGTGGCTCTGCCGGGGGATTGCTGGTTGGGGCTGCGGTGAACTTAAAGCCTGAATTATTTGCCAGCGTGTTGGCAGCGGTGCCTTTTGTGGATGTCATCAATACGATTTCTGATGAAAGCCTGCCTTTGACGCCGCCGGAATGGCCGGAATGGGGCGACCCTATTCGCACCAAAGAGGGCTATGAATGGATTGCCTCCTATTCGCCTTATGACAATATTCAAAAGGGGGTTGAATATCCGCCAATTCTGGCGACCGGCGGACTTGCCGATTATCGCGTGACCTATTGGGAAATGTCGAAATGGATTGCGCGTCTTCGTGATGAAGCCAAGGGTGGTCCGTTTTTGTTGCGGATGAATATGTCGGCTGGCCATGGGGGGTCTGCGGCGCGGTTTGAACGGCTTGAAGAACGCGCCCATCTTTATGCGTTTGCTCTTGAGCAGGTTGGACTTGCAGATGTGGAGCCGGTGGCGCAGGGCGAATGATTAAAGCCAGAAAATAGCAAAAAGAAGGTCGGGCCATGACAGCAAAAAGCAAATCCCCCGGCCTTCGCCATAATTCTTTTATATGGCGCATCACGCGCAGCATCATGCTGGTTTTGTTCCGCCGGGCTGGGCGGCGGGTTTTATTGAT
>WFQB01000133.1 GCA_015487305.1 Parvularculaceae bacterium
AAGAGGCAACGGATCTAATGCGTCCCGTCCTGATCGCAAAATCCTATCAAAAAGATATTGCCGTCTCGGTGATGGAAGAATTTAAACCGGCGGTTCCGGCAACCATTGATGGCGGCATTTATGCAGCCGGCGGTTTTGCTGGTCTGTGGACAGCAGGCTCCTTGTTGTTCGGCCTGCTCGGCGCCCCTTTTCGCCGCCGCCGTGAACCCGAAGGGCGGTGGGCGTAAAGAGCGAATAGGGGTTAGCGAATAGCGAGTAGAAATCAAACCCGCAACGCTCTTCCTCCCCCGCCCGCGGGGGAGGTGCCCGTCAGGGCGGAGGGGCAGCAAGCTAACAAAAAACTCAAAACTTATCCCCGCAAAGCAAAATCCCCCTATACTTCCAAACAGACCCGCTCAAAGGGGCATGTTTAAGGATCCGACTTGAACTTGCGAGCGGGAGAGGCAAGCCGGTGGGGCGAAAGCTGGCCATCGGTCGGTTATGGGCTATCTGCGAAACAAGACTAACCCATAGCGTCTGACAATGCCGGGTGCGGGTGAACCCCCGCTTATCCCAATATTCTTTTTCTTGAGCGGGTCATTCGCACCCACCCTCTTTTGCTTGGGTCAGAGACCCTAAATCCCGCTTCTTTTAGAAGGCGGGCCAATAGCGGCTGCTATTCGCTTTTGCATTCCCCAACACTGGCAACAGAAACGCCATTGCGGGCGGCAACACAATCGCTGGCATAGGTTTTGCCATCGCAGCCACAGACCGGCGCATAAATCTCGGTGCATATATCCGGTCTGATTTTGCAAGACCCGGCAGCATCTGCTATTTGCGTGCATTGCCCAACTTCCATGGCGCAATAAAGACGCTCATCACCACAAGTAATCCCGGCAATGCCGCCACACATATCGCCCCGGCCAGCTTGAGAATCATCACCACTCCATGGGGGCGGTGCCAACACGCTATCGCGACCAGAAGGCAGATCTTCATAACTATCCCCGGCGCAGGCATTAAGGGCCAAGCCCATAAAAACCAATATCAGCTTTAGAAAAATATTTCTCACCATGGGGTTTGAGCTCCTAAAAAATTACTCACTCACCGGCATCGGTCCGGCAGCCAGTTTTGCATCCACTAGCCGGTTTTTCCATTTCATTGACCAATGCAGATGCGGCCCGGTGGCCCGGCCCGTGGCGCCAACCGCACCAATCACTTGGCCCTTGCTTACATGATCGCCTGTTTTTACCTTGACCTCAGACATATGCATAAAAATGGTTTCAACCCATTGCCCGTGATCAATGAAAACCAATCCACCTTCAAAATACATATCGCTTTCAGCCAAAGTCACAACGCCATCGGCAGGGGCATGGACCGGCGTGCCCGTCGGTGCGGCAATATCAACCCCGGAATGCATGCGCTTGGGCACACCGTTCAAAATTCTTTGTGAGCCGAACTGGCCGGAAATGCGCCCGGTCAAAGGCCAGCTAAACCCATCGCGCCATAGCGCATTAGGGGTTGTCTTCATTCGCGCCGCCGTTTTCTTTTCCTTGTCACGACCAATTTTAGCGAGCTCTTCTTCGGTGTAAGTGCTGACCTTATTATCCGGCAGGCCATCAATGCGCTCAATGTTAAATTCGCGATCTTCAATGTTCAGTACTTGCTGATATTGGCGGCCATCCTTGCTGGTGACTACCAGCATGGCACTTTCGGGATGGTCACGATGAAAGCCGAGTATGAACCAGCCTTCGGGATCGACCATGACATCAATATCATCAAGCTTGACGCTAGCGCCGGGTTCGGTTTTGCCGCGCACCAGGCCGCCTTGGGCAAAAGCCCCTTCAAGTTCAACTTCCGGCGGGGCGAGACTTGCTTTTATGGCCTGACCATCAAGCGCCGCAATTTTCATATCGTCCGTATGGGCCGCGGTGACCGGATTGCCCGGGGCATCAGAAAAATGCAGGCTGTCCAAAGCCTGTTTGGCGCTTTGGGGGTCATTATCGATCTTGTCCTGATTACCGGATATGATAGCGGCGCTGGCAAAGGCGACACCCCCAAGAGAGGCAAGGAGAAAAATTATCCCACGGGCGGTAAACCGGCCAGATTTCTTAGAAGATTTCTTGTTCATAACTACTCCTTACGACGCATCTGCGGCAAAGCCTTGCAAGGCTGCATCCGCATCCGCATAGGCCTCCTGCTTATCAACATTCCAATATTTTAACTGGTCAAGGGGGATTTTCTTGCCGGTAATGGCACAAATGACATAGGCGCCGGGCTTTAATACGGCGAAATCCGCATCAAGATATTTCAAAACGGCTTCACCGCCCTTTTGCCCAAAACCATCAAAGGGATTCATTGCTCACCTAGCTCCAAAGCGCTGATGGATGCCCAAAAGCACCCATTTCATACTAGTATAGGCCGAATTTCTCGGTGAAGCGAGGGGTGAAAATGGCGTATTACTTAAGGGCCCGGCTCCAGAGATTTGGCAACTTCCTGCCCGGCCTTAATCAGGTCCCTGCGGCGAAATCCGATTAAATCACTGATTTGATAAATCAATTTCTCCTCAGCCTGATCAAGATCGTTATCAACCAGCGCCACCAGCCAAAGGGTCTTGATTAAACGCCGCTTGGCATCCGGATGCAGCGCCTGCAAAATCGGCAGAACATCATCCACATCACAAGCCTGCCGCGCCAGCATATCCTGCGCAATAGTGGCAGTCGTGCTGTTGGTAATTTTCGCGATTGTCTCTATTTCCACCCGGCGGATGATGCGGTCAGCCACCGCAAGCGCTTTTAAGGCAATAGCAATGGCTTCTGCATCTGGCGTATTTTCCGCGCCAGAAGGTTTATCCTTGGTCATTATTGTTTCCCCGATATATAGTATGCCTTTTACTGGGCTATTATGTCTGAATAAAGAGATAATGACGGGGTATAATCTGAAAATTTAAAAAAGAGATTTCTGTTTGCTGCTATCAACAGGTTTGGAGGGTTTTGCTCGTTTTTTTACTTTCCCATCAGCAACAAAACGAATAGGGCGCTCCCCATCGGCAAAACGTAAAATGGCTTGGCTGTTTTCAGCCGGGGTTTTGGCACTGCGAATAACCCGCCCCGCCTCATCCAGCGCCAATATATAGCCACGCTCCAACACGCCTTGATAGGAATAGGATTGTAAT
>WFQB01000134.1 GCA_015487305.1 Parvularculaceae bacterium
AAGGGCAAACCAGCGCCCGGCCCAATCGGCCTTCCATTGCAATTTCACCGCGCCGCCGGTGACAGAGGTTTTTACCTTCTCGCCATTTTCATCTTCAAACACGACAGTCCCGGCCTTGGGATCAATTTCCAGCATCGGCACATATAAAACCCGTCCGGTTGTTGGCGAGATGGGCAGGATAGGCGAATAGGTCTGGCGGCGATCTTCGCCAATGGTCGGCAGGATGATATTCATCACATCCTCATAAACCTCCAGCATCCGCAACAAGGCCGCATCATATTGCCCGCTTTTATAAGCGTGTGTGGCCGATAGAAAATTATAATCAAAGCCGAATTGGTCGAGAAAAACCTGCAGCCGCGCATTATTATGAGCGGCAAAGCTTTCATGGGTGCCAAACGGATCGGGCACAGCGGTGAGCGGCTTTTGCAAATGCGGCTCCAGCATTTCTTTGTTGGGAATATTGTCGGGCACTTTGCGCAAGCCATCCATATCATCGGAGACGCAAATCAGCTCGGTGGGTCGCCCGGTCAGCGCTTCAAATGCCCGACGCACCATGGTGGTGCGAGCCACTTCGCCAAACGTGCCAATATGCGGCAGGCCTGATGGCCCATAGCCGGTTTCAAAGCGAATGGGCCGATCCGAGGTCTTGCCTTTTTCCAGCCGCGCCAAACGTTTCATTAGCGCCTTTGCCTCTTCAAAAGGCCAGGCGCGGGCAGTTTTCAGATCGTCTGATGTCGGCGTAAAATCGCTCATGGGGAAGCTTTCCAATAGTAAAAGACAAACCTTCCTGTAAGCGCTTGGCTCTGCCCGGTCAATGCTTGCCCCTGTGATAAAAGCCTCCTAATGTCTGGCTTAATAATGCACAAAATCAAAACCATTCCATTTAAAGGAAAAATAATGGCCGATTCCCTGCTTCCCCTGACCCCGCAAGAAGCGATCATCTATCTCATGGTAACCACTTCCGCCTCCGACGGCATCATCTCCGATGTGGAATTACGCGCCATTGGTCGGGTGGTGCGCTCCTTCCCGCTTTTCAGCGATGCCGATGAGCAGGGATTGGTGGAGACCTCAGAGCGTTGCGGTGAATTAATGGCCTCTGCCGGGGGCTTGCATAAAGTTTTGGAAGCGGCCAAGGCAGCGCTACCTGAGCATTTGGGTGAGACCGCTTATGCGGCGGTGGTTGATATTGTCACCGCTGATGAAAATCTCGACATGACGGAAATCCGCATGCTTGATCTGGTGCGCCAGGCTTTAAACATTTCCGATGATGGCGCGCAGGCAATTGAACATGCCGCCCGCGCCCGCCATATGACAGTGGAGCCTGTGGCATAAAAATGGTTGAAAACCCTGATTTTGTGTATCGCCTGGTTACCGCCGAGGAATTGGCCACAAGCCTTCCAGCAGGGGATTTGCCTTTGCGCGATATTGATAAAAAAGACGGCTATATTCATCTCTCCTGCCGCGATCAGTTGATTGAAACGGCCGATTTGCATTTTTCTGATTATGAGGAATTACACGCCGTGGCATTTCGCCCTGAAGATTTGGGCGAGAGTTTCGGCTGGCATGCAGCGCTCACACGCGGTGCAGATTTCCCTCATGTGGTCGGGGCCTTAAATCTTGGCAAAAGCGATCATATAAAATTGCTGCGCCGTGGCGCTGGTGGGTTTGCAATTGAAGGGCAGGGCTAATGGGTGTTCGTCTGGCTCTGGCAGACGGGGCAGCGGGTTTTTTGCGCCTGCTCGACGCAGAAACTGCCCATGGGGTGACGATTTCTTTATTGAAAACGGCCCTCGCCCCCAAAGCCGACTTAGCGCCCAACACCATGTTGAAAACCCAGCTTGCGGGGATGGACTTTGCCAATCCGGTGGGGCTTGCGGCGGGTTTTGATAAAAATGCCGAAGTGGTAGATGCCTGTCTCGGGCTTGGTTTTGGCTTTGTTGAGATTGGTGCGGTGACCCCAAAACCGCAATCCGGCAATCAGCGCCCGCGGGTGTTTCGCCTGTCCCATAATCGCGCCATCATCAATCGCTATGGCTTTAACAATGACGGTCTAGACTTGATTGCTGCCCGTTTAAAGACACGCGCCCCTAAGGGAGGCATTGTCGGGGCTAATCTCGGGGCCAATAAAGACAGCAGCGACAAAGCAGCAGATTATGCCATCGGCTATCGCGCCCTTAGCCCTTATGTAAAATTCTGCACGCTGAATGTCTCTTCACCCAATACGCCGGGCCTGCGGCAATTACAAAAAAATGATGAGCTTGATAAAATCCTGCGTCGCCTTGGCGAAGTGCGCGAAGAAATGCAAAGCCAAAACGAAAAGCCTTGTCCGTTATTTTTAAAAATCGCCCCGGATTTGCGCGATGAAGAAAAAACCGACATCGCGGCGCTGGTCATCGCCCATAAAATTGACGCGCTGATTGTCTCCAACACAACATTGGCACGGCCTTCAAACCTCGAAGCCCGCTATCGCGCCGAAGCAGGCGGCCTTTCCGGCGCGCCTTTGTTTCGCCCCTCAACAACCCTGCTGAAAGAATTTGCGTTGGAGTTAAAAGGGCAGGTGCCTTTAATCGGTGTCGGTGGGGTCTCCAGCGCCCGCGAGACTTATGTAAAAATCCTCCACGGGGCATCGCTGGTGCAGCTTTATACGGCGATGGTTTATGAAGGCCCCGGCCTCGTGAAACGCATCATAACCGAACTACCAAATTTCCTGCGCGCCGATGGTTTCACCAATATCAAACAAGCCGTAGGTCAGGCTTTGTGAAGGAGGAAGTGAGTAGCGAATAGGGAGTAGCGAGTAGTAAAGAAACAAACTCATCCTGAGGTGCGAACGAAGTGAGCCTCGACCCGCTGCGCCAGCGCTAGCGCGGCGAGAGGGTGGCAAAGGGGTATTATGTTTTTGAACGAATAACAAACAAAGCCTGCAAAAAGATGAACTCGTCGTCGAAAATTGGCCTCTGCAACCCCCATCCTTCGAGACGCTAGGCTAGCGCCTAGCTCCTCAGGATGAGTCGGTTTCTTTTGCTATTCGCTACTCCCTATCTCCCCCCTAACTCTCCACCCGCATTTTGGCAATAAAGAACCCGTCCACGCCGCCTTGGTCCTTCAAATGACAGGGCAGGGTGCGCAGCCAGCCTTGCTTGGCAATCAAAGGTGCAAAAACCTCACCGCCTAAGTCTTCGGCAGTAATCGGTATCAGGCGCAAATTCCCATGGCGCGCCAGCGCTGCTTCAATTTGCTTTTCACCCTCTTCACGCTGCAAAGAGCAAACCGCATAAACAAAAATACCGCCCGGTTTCACCATGGTCACAGCACGATCAATCATGCGGGTTTGCAAATGAGCCAGCGCTTCAATGTCTTCATCTTTGCGCGTCCATGCGATATCCGGATTGCGGCGCAAAGTACCGGTGGCCGAGCAAGGCGCATCTAGCAACAGCCCATCGGCCTGGCTCTCCGGTTGCCACAACAATAAATCCTCTGCCGCAGAGCGGGCGCGCAATTTGGTGCGGCGCATATTTTCATGGAGTGTCTTAAGTCGCGATGACGAGCGATCAATCGCCATCACATCAGCACCGCGTGCCGCCAATTGCATGGTCTTGCCGCCGGGGGCCGCACAAACATCATAAATCACCTTGCCGGAAACATCGCCCATGGCAATCACCGGCAGGCTGGCAGCCAAATCCTGTGCCCAGAACTTGCCTTCATCAAAGCCCGGCATGGTGGTGATATTGCCACTGCTAAGGCGCACCGTGCCATTGGCCAGCGCTACGCCGCCCAATTGTCCGGCCAGTTTTTCGGCCTCTTGCGGGTCGCGCAATGTCAGATCAAGTGGCGGCTCCCCGCGATGGGCTTCTGCAATCGAGCGCGCAACGGGCAGACCATATTGCCGCTCCCAGCGCCGCCATAACCAGCCCGGCGTGTCGGTGCGCATAGGCAGGGCATCCCAATGCTTCTTGCCCTTTTCGCTAAGGCGTCGACAAATTGCATTGATCAGCCCCTTATAACCTTTTAATTCCTGCTTCATGCCAGCAAGTTCGGTGGCAGTGGCGACAGCCGCATGGGCCGGTGTGCCGAGAATATAAAGCTGCGCCCCGGTCATTCGTAAAATATCCATGGCCTCGCCAGCGCGTGCGGGTAGCGGGCGATCAAGATAAATCCCGATAACATGATCAAGCGAGCCACGACGGCGCAAGGTCAGGGCAACAAGATTGCGGGCAAAGCTTCGGTCAGCCCCTTTCAAAAGCGAAAAGGTTCGCGTGGTTGCCAATGCTCGATCAAGCGGTTCGCCAGCGCGCAAACGTTGCAGCACATCAAGCGCCCCGCGCCGCGCTGCCAAACCCTTCATCTTGTCTTCTAATTCGGTGAGCAGATTGGTTGCAGATTCAAGCTGGTCTTGCGAATAAAATGCATCTGGTAAATCGGGCTTATCGTCTTGTGGGGTTTTATCTTGGAAGCGCTCATCGGGGCGTTGCGTGTGATGCGAAGGTCGGCCAGCTTTTTTATCACCCTTGTCAAAGGACGACCCCTTGCGCCGGGTTCCATTGGAAGCGGGACCACGCCGGTTTGGGCGATCGGAAGAGGGGCGGTGGTTTTTTGGCTGATCGGGTTTCATAAGTTTAGGGGATAAAGCAGATTGCGAAGGGCCTGTCATGGTTTATCTGAGATTATCAGTCCTTATTCTATTTTACCCAAGGGCAGGAATTAATTATCAGTAAAATCAGAGGGTTAGATGCGTTCCACCAAAGGGTCGCCAAAGCGCTATTTGCTTGTTACACTATTACGTTGATGGTGGAAGGCGCGAAAAGGTGCCGGGGCTGCCATGATTTCTTCTTGGGAAGGCGCGGAAGTTTACAGCCGGGTCAATAAAAATGGGGATGGTAACATCATGATTAAAAAATCAATTTTTGGCCACGCGCTGCTGGCTGTGTCGCTTGCTACAGGCCTATCAATGGGCGGCGCTATGGCGCAAAGCAACAGCCTGTCCAAACAAATTATCAGCGATGCAGGCAAGCCGATTGCCAATTTTGATATTCAAAATATCTATCCCATTTTGCAGGAAATGGGTATTGCCTATGAAGGGCGGGTTGATGAGGAGGGCAATCAACTTCTTCTTGCGCAAGCTTCAAGCGGGTTAAAATTTGCCTTGGTGCCCGCGGCCTGTTTGAATGGCGCTAATTCCGGCTGTGTTGGCATGAATGTGATTGCGCTTTTTCCAGAAGCGCCGCAGCGCGATGTAAACTCTTTCAACTATCGCTATGCCTTTACCAGCGCGGGGGTAAATCCCTCCAGCGGTGCATCCTATATTAGCCGCTATGTGATTGCCGATTATGGCATTCCCAAAGGCAATATTGCTTCTAATCTTTATAATTTCATTGCTCAGGCAGAAATGTTCCAGAAAGTTATCACTGGTGCGCGCAAAACAGTCGCACTGGAAGCAAACCCCAATGATCTGGCCGCCCACAGCCTCAATATGAAAGCGGTAATGGCCAATAAGGCAGCATCGCAAATGTTAGGCCACACTATGAGCCATCACCAGGTAAGCCTTGAGGAAACCCCAGACAAGATCGACATGCTGGTTCGCGCCGATAAGGCAGACCCCGGCAAAATCATCAATTTTACGGTCAAGAAATAGGCGCCGTTAAGAGCAAAGCCCCCATGCACAAGCTATAGAAAAAGGCCCGGCAATCTCATCCGGGCCTTTTTTCGTCGGGCAAAGTCTATCAAACCATGGAAGCCATTGCCCCCGGAAGGGCAATCGCCTATAGAAAATCACAGAAAAGAAAAGGTCCCGTAGCTCAGCTGGATAGAGCGCTGCCCTCCGAAGGCAGAGGCCAGAGGTTCGAATCCTCTCGGGACCGCCATTTTTTCAAACAAGACGAAATTTGCGTGAGAGGGTCCGAACCTCTTATTTTCAAAAGCGAGCCCGACCTTTGGTTGCCATATCGCTTCACCCGGTCATACAGCGATTTCGACTAACACCAATCCGTTTGGCAACCGATGTGGCGCTGTGACTACCCTCCGCCACCGGAGAGCCGAGATGGTCCTTGTGGGTGTAGACCGGCGTTCCGTTCTTGATGGGCGCAATTTCACCGGCAATCCACCAAAATCAGTTGCCACAACAAAGCGCAGCATCATTCATCACGGTAGATCGGCCAATAATTATTCTCGCCTAAAGCGCGCACGAATCCGAGCCAATAATCGGACTCATCAAGGACCGGCTCAACCGAAACGATCTTTTCGCCTTTCAGTAAAACGAGATAATTGACGCCCTTCAAAAGGTAGGGAGCACGTTTGCACGAGCCCTCAACTGGTATCGGCGCCGTTCCGCCGTCAGACGTAACGCTACGCTCTACTTGGCTAATGTCCGAGAACGAGGGAAAGTTTCGAACGTCTCCGGCTAAAAATTGAGGCGAGCTGTGCGCCTGTGCTCGGCCCAAGGTGTTAGAAACAAACTCGTAAAATTGGGGGGTTGTCAGCCGATATAATTTTCACTGGGTGCAAGAGGCCACTCGGTATTTTCCCCTTGATTTCCTTCGAAACAACGAATGAAGCTTTTTGCCATTCGTAGCCCTCAAGCTCCTCAATATCGCCGTCGGAAACGAGGGCAATTGAATCTACGCCCGCCAACAAATTTTCGAGCGTTCGAGCGTTCTCCCAGCAATGCGAAAGTGCGTAATATTCTTGGGAATGCGCGCACGAGGTCATCGCAAATGAGGCGGTTAAAATCGTGGCTAGCTGTTTAAAATTAGAAATCATCTTCATCATAAACTTTCTCGCCGCTTGGAGTGACAATCATTGGCGGCGTCGCGCCATAATCGCTGCGCCGCACTGGGTTTCCGGTATTTGCCCGATAGTTATTTTCGGCCGCCATTGCATTATCTTCGTTGCTCGGGGTGCCGGTGTAACGATCTCGAACATGTCCGTCGACTTCGTGGGCCGTCAGTTCTTCGGCACCGTAGCTGCCAGAAGCGCTCTACTTCTCACGCAATATCCAAGCGCCAGCTATACCAAGGATAACTAGGATACCACCCGCAATCCACATTGAAAGAACTTTGTCAATTGGCGAATAGATCACGCCCACAATGCAAGCCAAAAGTAGTGCCAATAAATATAATTCTAGCAAAAATGCCTTAATCATTCTTCTTCCTCTACTCTATCTAACGTCCCGATCGTCACCGTCCGCCGCGTTCTCGATCCCGTTTCTCTCATCTGGGCAGTCACCTCCCCAGTCTCGGAATTGATCCGAAGATCACCACCAAGTGCTGCGACAACCGCTGCATCGCCCAGTGCTTGCGTAGGCAATGAACCAGGATCAAAGCCCATTTCATTCGCGGTGTCATATAGGCTACCCAATTGATTAACTATACCTCCAATCTGACCAGCACTCAAATTCGTTAAGCCGATACTTGCGGTAGCAGATGCACCCCCAAATGACCCGCCACCAAGTCGTCGCCATATAGCGCCAAACCCCTTTGAGGCAAATATGCCAACCGCTGCACCTCCAGTAACTCGCCCTACAAGTCTAGCCGGATTATTCTTTAAAACAGATATCGCCACATCGCCAGTTACACTAGGGTTGGCCATAGCAATATCCAAAGCTACACCCATCCCTATGAAAATAAACTGGGCTCTAGGATCACCGTTCATTGCTTGTTGTGACACCCGGTAAGCTGTGTAACTTCCAGTTACCCCTTCCCAAGTCCCTTGAAAAAAATTCTCACAGGCTACTGAAACGTACGGGGAACGACCACACTGTCCATCCGGATCCATCATATTGATCGGGTCATTGCCAACATAGGTGTAGCGACCGAACATGAAGGGCTGGGCGGGCGAGAACCCGACCGGGTCGATGCTTAAGAACCTCCCTATGAGGGGATCATAATAGCGAACTCGGAAGAAAGCGCTTCACACGAAACAATCAACAACAACAAACGCTTCGCGGGAACCATGTGTATATC
>WFQB01000135.1 GCA_015487305.1 Parvularculaceae bacterium
CAACATCTTCCAGCAATAATGTATTGGCATTGTCTATTTTGAGATTTGTAAAATCTTCCGGCGCTTTGAAAACCCGCACCCGTCCTTCAAAGCTGTCCCAGACCCGGGAGAAAACAAGATTAACCGCGTCTTCGCGTAAATTGACCTGACAGGTCGCTTCCATGGGATCAATGGCATCGCAATTGGTATCATCGGCGGCCACTTGCGCCATAATGTCGGCAATGACCTGCGCTTGCGCGCGCACGCCTTCAAGCTTGGCGGCGATAAGCCCGTCGCGATATTGGGTCATGCCCAGCGAGCCAAGCAGCAGGATGGTCATGCCAATCAGATTGGCAACGACGATGGTCAGGGTGAGGCGAGAAAAAGTCAGTCCACCAAGAAGCCCCGAAGGCTTTCGGGGCTTTGGGGTGTGGAAATTTTTCTTCACGCCGTGTTGGCTCATCGGGAATTCCGAGCGATTACTGGTAGGGGCTAATCTTCCTTATATTTATAGCCTACCCCGTAAAGGGTTTCGATCTGGTCAAATTCCTTGTCAGTGACGCGGAATTTTTTGCGAATGCGTTTGATATGGCTATCAATGGTGCGATCATCCACATAGACTTGGTCATCATAAGCAGCGTCCATCAAGGCGTCACGGCTTTTTACAAATCCGGGCCTTTGGGCGAGGGCTTGCAGGATCAGGAATTCGGTCACCGTTAGGGTGACATTGGCCCCATTCCATGAGCAGGCATGGCGCAGAGGGTCTAGGGTGAGGGAGCCCCGGCGGATCATCTGTTTTTCATCTTCTGGCGAATTGGCCGTATCGGCCTGCGCCCGGCGTAAAACCGCCTTGACCCGCTCTAGCAGCAGGCGCTGGGAAAAGGGTTTTTTCACATAATCATCGGCGCCGAGGGTCAGCCCCAATACTTCATCTATTTCTTCATCTTTGGAGGTGAGGAAAATCAGCGGCAGGCTGGAAGACTGGCGCAAGCGGCGCAGTAATTCCATGCCATCCATGCGTGGCATTTTAATATCGGAAATCACCAGATCCGGTGTTGTGGAATTGATCGCATCTAGCGCTTCAGCACCATCTTCATAGGTTGAAACCTGATGGCCTTCGGCCTCCAGCGCCATGGAGACGGAGGTTAATATGTTTTGGTCGTCATCGACGAGGGCAATTGCAGCCATTTTTATCCCCTTGAGATTTGCTGGAAGGGGACCTATCCCCCCAGCGGATTAGTGTCATACTATTTCAAACAGTCGCGAAAGGCCAATCCAAGGCAGCCAAGGGGTGATTTTCCGGCTTGAACAAGGCGAAATGTGGCAGAAGCGTTGAAAATTGCTCGAAAAACCTCCCTGAATAATCGCTTATTTTGCCCCCATGCTGGCGGCGGCCTTTTCAATAAAATCGGCCAAAGCTCTATCGCGGGCTGAAAGCCCCCCTGCATCATGAGTGGTAAGGGTGATGTCCACGCGGTTATAGACATTGGACCATTCCGGATGGTGGTCGGCCTTGTCAGCGGCAATGGCGATTCGGGTCATAAAGCCAAAAGCGGCATTAAAATCGTCAAATTCAAAGCGTTTAATGGCGGCATCGCGACCCTCGACAGGCGTCCAGCCGGGAAAGTCGGTGAAGAATTTATGGCGCTCATCGGCGCTTAACGACTCAACCATGAAGGCTCCTTTTTGTAAAAGGCGTGTTGGTGTTCTTAAATGTCACTGCTTGGCATAAAATTCAAGCATGTGACAAAAACTGCAAGCCGCGCCATAATGGCGCGACAGGATGGCCCATGAAATCAGTTTTATTCGTTTGTTTGGGAAATATCTGCCGCTCGCCAGCTGCTGAGGGGGTTGTTGCTCATAAGGCAGAAGAGATTGGCCTTGCCATAAGATGTGAAAGTGCTGGCACGGGGCGATGGCATGTTGGCCGCGCGCCGGATCGTCGCATGCGCGAAGCCGCCAAGAGACGCGGCATTATTATTTGCAATCAACGGGCAAGACAGCTTGAGCTGGCTGATTTTTATGAATTTGATTATATCGTCGCCATGGACCTGTCCAATCAGGCGGATATTTTGTCAATCGCGCCGGCCAATAGAAGTTGTGATATAAGGTTGTTTTTGGATTTTGGTTCTGGTGAAGAACGCGAAGTGCCGGACCCTTATTATGGGGGTGATCAGGGCTTTGAGCATGTTCTGGATTTGATTGAAGATGCTGCCACGGGGTTTCTTGATCATATTGAAAAAGAAGATCGCTAATGGCGCGGCCTTTGTTTTTTCTCTAAAGCTTTAAACA
>WFQB01000136.1 GCA_015487305.1 Parvularculaceae bacterium
GATAAAATACAATGCTTCGATTTCAGGGGCCGAAGTTGGCTGTCAGGGGGAGGTGGGTTCCGCCTCGGCCATGGCAGCGGCGGCCATGTGCATGGCCATGGGGGGCAGCAACGCCCAGATTGAAAATGCGGCGGAAATCGCGCTGGAGCATCATCTTGGCATGACGTGTGACCCCATTAAAGGGCTGGTGCAAATTCCCTGCATCGAGCGCAATGGCATGGGGGCGGTCAAGGCAGTGGCGGCGGCGAGTTTAGCGTTGCAGGGAGATGGCAGCCACAAGGTTTCGCTTGATGCATGCATCGAGACTATGCGGGTGACGGGGCGTGATATGGATAGTCGGTATAAGGAGACCTCGCTTGGTGGGTTGAGTGTTAGTGTTGTGGAGTGCTGAGGGGGTTTTTCGTGTTGCTGGATTACCCGGATAAACCGGGTAATGACGGGGGGTGGCGCTGGGTTGAAAAATGTTAACTTGTCATTGCGAGGAGTGAAGCGACGAAGCAATCCAGAGTTTTGTGCTGTGGGTTCTGGATTGCCGCGCGGGTTAGAACCCGCTCGCAATGACGGGGTGCGTGTTGGTGTGTTGAGGGGCAAAAATCCGGCGGCGGTTTTTCGCCGTTATTTATCGTCATCCTTATCTTGGTCAAGCCGGGCCTTGGAGAGGGCGGAGGCCATCAGGCCGGCGGGAACGGCGACAATCCCCAGGCCAATCATCAGGATTATGAATGAGAATATTTTTCCCCCCAAGGTGATGGGAAACATATCGCCATAGCCCACCGTGGTTAAGGTTGTGACCGACCACCACATGGCGTGAAACACGCTGGCAAATGATTCCGGCTGGGCTTCATTTTCGAAATAATAAATGCCGACAGCGGAAATGAACAGCATCATTCCGGTCGCGATGGCGAACAAAATGAGTTCTTCTTTTGCAATTGCGAAGGCGCGTGAAATACGATCGGTGGCGGCGCTGAATCTTAGAAGTTTGAGCACGCGCAAAAGGCGGAACAGGCGGAAAATCCTGACGGATCTGAGGTCAATTCCCGTGGAGAGATAAAAGGGCAGGATGGCCAACAGGTCGATAATTCCGAAAAAACTGAAGATATAGGCCAGTTTTTTGTCAGCAACATAAATCCGCAATATATATTCGAGAGTGAAGATCAAAATGGTGATGACTTCGATTACCCAAAACCAGTATCTGATTTCCTGCGAAAGATTTGGCAGGGTATCCAGACAAAACATAATGATAGAAAATACGACCAGATACTGGATAAACGCATCAAAATAGCGACCGGCTTTTGTATCGTCATTTTCGACTATTCTTTTTAAGTTCATGTGGATATCTCAAGTCAGACTTTTAGCTTTTTGTCCGGCAAACGGGGGGCAATGGCGTCTTTTACAATCAAAGGAAAAGTTGCACCATTGCCCCGATAGCTCAAACTCAGCTTTGGCCGATGCGCTCCATAATTTTTTTGCGGATGCCACCGGTGAATTTTACCATTGGAATTATTGTCAAACCAAGGGCCAGCCCGAATATGCCATCCATGGTGGCCTTGGCAGACCAGTCCACAATTGCCTGAAATGCTTCAGGCACCGTGTTTGCGCTCAGAGCTGCCCAGTCTTTAATCTGATATTCAAGCCCGCCAAAACCAAGGGCGGTCAGGCCGTGGATGAAAATGGATCCCCCCACCCATAACATGGCGGCCGTGCCAACAATCACCAGCGCTTTCAAAAATCCGGGCATGCCTTTTACGATTCCCCGGCCAAGGGCACGGGTGAAGGAAAAGCGCCCTTCGTTGGCCATATGCAGGCCCACATCGTCAGCTTTGACGATTATTGCAACACTGCCATACACCAGAACTGTAATGCCGATGGCAACCACCGCCAGGGTCGCCGCCTCCATCCAGATGGAGCCTTTGGGAATTGAGGCCAGCGCAATGGCCATAATCTCGGCGGAGAGGATGAAATCGGTCTTGATGGCTCCGGCTATTTTTTCTTCTTCCAGCTCTTTGGGTTTGCCCGTTATTTTAACGGTCGGCTTTTTTTGTGTGTCGTGGGGGACAAACAGGTGCGCCACTTTTTCGGCCCCCTCATAACAAAGATAGGCCCCCCCCACCATCAGTAGCGGCATGATGGCCCACGGAGCAAATGCAGAAAGCAGCAAACCGGCGGGCAACAGGATCAGCAATTTGTTCTTGATCGAGCCTTTGGCAATCCGCCAGACAATGGGCAATTCACGATCAGGCTGAAAGCCCTGCACATATCTTGGGGTCACCGCCGCATCATCAATCACCGCGCCGGCCGCCTTTGCGCCCGCTTTTGTTGCCTGAGCGACAATATCATCAACAGAAGCTGCCGCAACTTTAGCGATGGCGGCGATATCGTCAAACAGAGCTATGAGGCCACTCATGGGTTTTTACCTTTTGGTTGGTTGTCTTTTGGATTGGATTGATAAAAGTGAAAAGCGCTTTTGTTAAAGAATATGAA
>WFQB01000137.1 GCA_015487305.1 Parvularculaceae bacterium
GCCACCGCCAGAGCCACCACCGGGAAAGCCACCCCCCGGCCTGCCGCCGCCAAAGCCCCCCATCAGCGGATTGCCATCGGCATCTATCTCGCCACGATCAAAGGCTTGGCGCTTTTCCTTATCTCCGAGCAGGGCAAAGGCATTGCTGATCTCTTTGAACTTTTCTTCGGCCTTGGCATCCCCCGGATTACGGTCTGGATGCCAGGTTTTCGCCAGCCGTCGATAGGCTGTGCGAATATCGCCATTACTGGCACCGGGGGAGAGGCCCAGAACAGAATAGGGGTCTTTGGCCAAGGCTTTTTCCTGCTTAAAATCAACCAACGCCCGCAAATGTAAGCGCGTTCGCTGTTGATGGAAGCCTTTGATGGAAACCTTGCCGCCTTTATGTCGTGGCAATTACGCCGGTTAGTTTTGTGCCGACCCCATAGCTTTGCGAAACCTGCCCGATGGCAATGGTAATTTGCGTGCCGCCAGCAAGCCCAGCCCAATCCACCCCTTGTGCGGCGGCATTATAGAGAAAAGCGGGCGCTGTTGTTTCTTCTTCGCGCAGAACAATGCCATTGGCGATAATTTGCACTTGGTAGCGCTCGTCAATCTCGCCGAGGGGCACATCCAAAGCCGCCCAATCATCGCCGCCAATGCGGGTGCGGCGGGTCCATGAAAGCTGAATATCTCCGCCACTTTCCCGAACCCGCAAATGCACTGGTGACAAAGGCCGCATGGCGATGCGGTTATAGATGAAGCTGGCGCTTTGATAGCTTGCATTTTCAGGCGGCAGGCCAGAAGGCCCCGCGCGCCAGATATAATCCGCCCCGGCCTGAAATTGCGTGGCATCAAAGGGCAAAAGCGCCTGATTGAAAATCACCAGCCTTGCCCCGGCTGGCACTGCATTGGCACTTAGAAATTCCGTGCCCCCCTGCCCGCGCAGCAAGGTCGCAAGCCGCCAACTGCCATCGCCCTGCAAGGCAGCATCGACAAATTGCACTATTTCAAAAGCTCCATCGCCATGGTCAAGAAAAGCAAGATGCGCGCCGCCCAAAACCGTAAGCTTATCGAGAGAGGACAAATCACCTCCTTGCAAAGTGCAGGCAATTTCCTGCCCATAAAGCCAGCGCCCCCCCGGCCCCGGCGGCAGCTCTGCAATTAACCGCCCGATAAGAGCAGGCGACGAAATCTCGCCTTGCAAAACATTATCCTCATAAAGCGCCGCCCGCCCGGGCCATGGGGCGCTATAGGCGTAAGCATAAACTTGTGGCACTTCGCCCAAAATTATTGGCGCTTCAATCAACCCGAAAACCGGTTGCGGGGCGAGACCTTGCGGCTCTGGCAAGACCCGCAAATCCTGCCCCCGCGCAAGCCCTGACAATAATGGCGTTTGCGAGGCGCTTATCACCCTTGTGTCACCAGTGCTAATCTCATCAATGCGATAATCTTGCGCCGTGCCCTCAAGGGTCAGCGAAATAACATCCCCCGCCTCCCAGATAAAATCATCCCATGGCAATTCAAAAGAAATTTGATCGCGCCGCGCCCTTATTTCCGCCAGCAGACGCCTTGCTCCTAAAACCGCCTCCCCGCTTTCCAAAATCAATGGCATGGAAAGACGGGCGAGACCATGACCCAGATCAGAACCTTGCGCAATCGGGTCCTGCACTTCGGCCACCGCCGCTTCATAGGCAGCGCTGCCATCACTATAATAAAGCGCCAATGCTGAAGGTGCTTCAATCGCCTCACCAATGGTGATGGCATAATCACTATCTTCCGCGGCGACCATATTCTTATAGGAAAGCGCCCCTGCCACGCGGCCATAGAGCGGGCGAATTTGCAGCCCGTCTTCGCTTTCAATCATCGCCAGTTGGAAATAATCGAGCAGAGGCTGCAACACATCGCGCAACGCCATGGGGCGATCAATGACAAAACCGGTTATCATCGCTGGCGGCGCTTCATAGGAAAGCGTGGCCATGTCAGGAGGTATGAGCGAGGCCAGTAAATCTTCCAGCGCCACAAGATCCGTGCGCCCGGCCAGCCAATGGCCAGTACTCCAATTCCCCGCATCGGCCCAGACAGTTTCGCGAAAGGGAAAATCCGGAAAGGGTCTTGCGTCCCATGCGTAAAGCGCCAAAGCGTCTGTCTCCAACATGGGCGCGCCATATTGGCTGGAGACAGGATTATTTTGCGCCTCCTGCCAATAGGAAATCTGCGCCCTTAAAAAGGCAATTTGCATGGCATCATCGCGCCCACCATTGGAATAAAAAGGCAGACCGCCCTCGGCGCTTTTGGGGTCGTTAAAACGATTTGGCTGATTGGCCCCAAAATGCACAGCCCCGCAACCAAGCTCGGTAAAGCGCACAGGTTTTGATTGCGGTATCCACGGCGTGGGTGTTGCCTCGCGCACACCGCCGGGGCGATTATGGTGCGGGTTTAGCCACCAATTTTTTATGTCTTTTGCCCGAAAAACCCAATCTTCCCCATGGGCCGTATCAATGATGGGGGTACGGATTTGATTATCACGATCGCTGGCACTGGCATAATAAAAATCATAATATTCCCCGCCCTCAATATTGCTTTGCAAATAGGCGCGGTCATAAATTGAAGGCCAGGCCTGACCATCAAGATGGCTCTCGCTTTCGCGCCAATCGGCCAATGGCATATAATTATCAATACCGATAAAGTCGATATTACTATCGGCCCATAAATCATCGAGATGAAAAATAATATCATTGCTGCCATCTTGCGGCTGATGGCCAAAATATTCCGACCAGTCCGCTGCGTAAGAAATTTTTGTCGCAGGCCCCAATATCCCCCGCACTTGGGCGGCAAGATTTTTAAGCGCGTTGACAAAAGGATAAGAAAGGCCATTGCGCGAGGTTGAAAGCGCTACCATTTCCGACGAGATCAAAAACCCATCAACACCGCCCGCCGCTTTGCACAGATGGGCATAATGCAACACCATGCGGTTTAATCCCCATTCTGTGGGGCCACTATAGCTGACCACATCCCCGCTCACCGTAAAATCGCTGGCTGCGGTATTGCCCATAAAAGCTGAAACTTCCGCAACCGCATCACCCTCGGCGATAATGCGCCCGCGCCATGGATAGACCCCCTGACCATTACCACCGCCATAGGCCGCCGGATTGGGCAGGTTATTATCCGGCGCAATATCCATCAGGATGAAGGGATAAAAAGTCACTGCCAACCCGCGAGACTTCATCTCCCGAATGGCATTGATGACGCTTTGGTCGGACGGCGTACCCCCATAGGCAGGGGCACCATTATAGGAACTGATGAGATGGGCATTGCTTCGGTTGACCCCGCCGCCAACCCAATCTTCCGGTGTGGTTTGCTTGTCGGCAATTTCAACACCCGGGCGAAGCTGGCATTGCCCGGCACGCAGATCATCGCCAAACCATGAGACCACGAGCGAGACCGCACCACATTGGGGCAGACTTGCCTGCAAATGGTCAAGGCTTGCAAGAAAGTCGGTTTCGCCAAGGGCCGAATAGGTGTTTTCCGCCGCCGCCTCGCCCTCGCCCGTCACCCGCATCACTGGTCTTGTGTCATAAACGCTTTCGCCGGAACCGGGGATCATCACCAGCGCTTTTATCTCGCCAGCCAATCCTTGCTGCCCCGGCGCTGCACGAAAGATTTCAAAATTAAATTGCGGCAGACGATTGCCAAACCCGGCCAGTGGCAAATCTTCAAACACGATATAGGCAAGATCGCGAAAAGCCGGTGCGCTGCCCTCCAGCGCTTCAATCAGCGAGTCCGGCATTTGCGCGCCATCGCCGCGATAGAGGCGATAATTATAATCGCGCAGGGAAATTTCACGGCCATCGGCCCAGACCCGACCAATGCGCGTAATCTCCCCGGCCCCAAGGCCGATGGCCAAAGAGATGGAATAAAGATAATCGGTGCTGGTGGTTTCAATCCGCCGCGAGCCACCTTTGCCGCCGCTTGTTTGCGTAGCGCTCTGCACGGTTTCGCGAAAACGCGACGCCCAGATGATTTGTCCGGCAATACGAGCGCGGCCATAAACCTGCGCCACTCCTGTGCCGGGGGTTGAAGATTGCAGGCGAAAATTTTCCACTTGCGGGCCTTCGCGGCTCGCTTGCGCCGGGCCCAGAATGATATTGCGCAAACCGCGATAGGCATAGCCCGCCGCCGCGCCCGCAATTCCGCGGGCGACGCCAGTAGCAGCCGCCCGCAAAGCAGCACGCCCGGCCGTGGCCGCAGCTGTAACAATTAACTGGCTCATAGAATTTCCTTTTTTGGAAAAGCAAAAACCGCCACAAGGCGCGAGCGCCACCAGTTGCTTAGCCAGTTTTCACACACATGCTGGCCCGCATAGGCATGAATGAAGCGATGCTCTGAAGACTGGATGCCCATATGTTTGACGGCACTGCCGGGCATGATGCGAAACAACAACACATGACCGGGGGCGCGGGATTTTTTATCTATGGGTAAAAGAAATTTTTGTGCTGCTGCCAGCAATGGATCATCTTGGCGCAATTCAACCCAGTCGGGGCTATAGGGCGGGATATTTACTGGCTCCGCCCCGACCACATCGCGCCACACCCCGCGCACCAGCCCGAGGCAATCAGCGCCCTGCCCAAAAGCGCTCGCCTGATGGCGATAGGGGGTGCCGCACCATTTTTTTGCGCTTTCGATAATGTCTATCGGGTCCGCCGGTTGCGGAATTTCTTTTGTTAAACTCATCTCTTGCCCCCATCATTGCGGTCCTGTCGGTAAGGCACTTGCAGCACCGCATCATCGCCGGGCATGAACGGAAAGCCGCGAAAATTGATATGATTGGAAAATTTATCGCGGCAAATGGCAAAACTTTTATCGCAGCCAGCAAAAACCTGCAGCGCCGTGCCTTGCGGCAAGATTTCGCCAAGACGCTCGGTAAGATAAAGCCTGTCACCTGATGCTTCACGGGTTTGATTTTGAATGGTGAAGCTTTGCCCTGCCAGTGCCCCATTGCTAAATTTTACCTGCCCATAGGAAAACCAATCAGCCGCAAAAGTCTGCAAATTACTGACCAATAGGGTGGCGTCACTGGCCGGGGCGAGTAATTGCCCACTGGCCATGAAAGCAGGGTTATTGAGGTCTACCATGCAACGGCTATCGCCAAGGCTCGCATCGCAGTTTCGTTGATAAAGCCGTCCGGTCATGGCCTCCAGCACTCTTGCGGGCCCGCGCAATTCTGCTTCAAAGCCGGTCTGGCCGAGGCGAATTTCCCCAAGCGTTCCAGAGCTTTCCAAAAAACGGATCGAGACATCGGCCCAATTAACGCGCCAATGGCGAAAACCTGCCCCCTCATAAAGATGCGCTTTTATATCCTCGGCGCTGATCCGGGCATCATCGAAAATGCCTTCCACCGCCCCATGATTGGCCGCAAGCCCGGCATTTTGTCCCTCGCCCGCACCGGTCAATCCGCTTTGGGCGACAAATAAAATCCCCTCAAAGGAAAGATCGCGATCATGGTCGGTAAAACCCAGTACCAACCCATCCTTGCGGGTAATTGCCCAGCAGGAGCAAAGCGTGGTTTCACCTGTTGCCAGATGGTCGATAAAATCTTGCGGCAGCTCACGCATTATTCCAGCACCTCAATTAAAGGGATGGAAGGAATGTCTCCCGCCCCAAGGGTGGCAAGGGAAATAGAAAGCTGGTCCATGTCGAAACGCACTGGCGTGTCGAACAAAAAACCTGCGCTGATGGTAACGCCGCTGGCCGGGGCTGCATTGAAGCGGACAATTCCGGTAACATCATCGACGCTGTAATCGCTCGTCGATAGCAAAACACCATCAAGGGCTATCAAGACGCTGCCCGCAATGGGTTTGGTGATGGCTCTTGGCGGCTGGGCACTGCCGGATGTGGATTTTACAAGCTGAAAATCCATGGTCACGCCATCGCCAGTGCCAATCATTTGATCCTCTACCGCCGGGTCTTGCGACAAGGGGCAGGATTTATAATCAAGCGGGTCACGCCAGCGAAAACTATGCAAACGCCCATGGCGGGCTTCAAAAAACTGCAATACCGCTTCAATATCCCCGAGGTTTTTAACCCCATAGCCGGCATTATAACGCCGCCGCGCCCCGGACCAGGGGGAGTTGCGGCGCTCATGACCAGAAGCGAGCGTGGTTATCTGGCTGCGTATGAGCGGACCACCCTCGGAGCCGAGAGATATTTCCGTTGGAAAACGAACATTGTGAAAAGCCATAGAGGTCTTCCTTTCACGAAAAGCGATTGGCGCGGGACAAAGCGCGGGTCAGGGCGGCGGTGATTTGCCCTTCTGACTGGGCGATATTTTGTGGCGGCGGGGATTGGCCGAAATTGACCGAGATTTGCACCGGGGCTGCTTTGCCAATGGGGGACGAAGCTTTGCCAGCATTGGGGACAAAAGGCGGGGTGCCTGTCGGCGCGCCACCAAAAACACTGTCCACCGCACCGGTCAGGATATTTTCCAGCGGATTGCGGATGAGGCGATCCGTGCCAAGGCGCGCCATATCAAGCAGGATAGCCTCAACCATGGTTTGAAAATCAAGCCTGCCTTTGCGCGCCGCCCGTTCCAATTCGCGCTCAATCGAGCGGGCAAGACGGGCAAAGGCATCTTCCATCAATTCGGTGAGCGGCAGAAACTCGTCTTCAAAAATCCGCGTCATATCCCGCGAGACCTGTTCGGCCTCGGTGGTGAAATTATTGTTTATTTTTTCAGGGTCGCGCATGGGTCGGGATGATCCTTCATCATGGTTTTCAAATCTGCCAAAGATGGCGTTTGCTTATCTGTCTGTTGCTCAACCATCCATTGGCCGGTGCGGGTAAGGCTTGCCCATAGCGCCACTGGCAGATTGGCAAAATCTTGTGGGCGCATCTGCCAATGGGTTATGGCGATATATCGCCATTGCTCGATATCGGTTGGGCCGCAGTTTTTGAAGGTGTTGCTTCTTGCGACTTTCCCGGCCTCTCTCCTGCGTTTTCGGTCAGCTCCGCAAACAGGGCGATAATCGCTTTTACAGCGGTGATGGGTGACAGATCGCTTTTTGCTAGTGTTTCCCTGTCGAGGACCGCCCCGCCCGCGCGCAACAGGATTAACAAAACCTGCACCACATCCAGCGCCGAAGGTTTGGCGAGCCTTGCGGCCACCGCGACAATATTGGTGACAGAAAAATATTCTTCCAATTCCCCAAGCGCCGCCATAGTCAAGCGCAAAGGATAGACTTTACCGTCAATGATTATTTCATGGGTCATGCTTTTTCTCATAGGGTTGTAAAGCTGAGCGGTCCTGCGGATTGGGCGGTCATGGAAAATTTGGCTTCCGCCTTATAATCGCCACCAAATTCAAGGGCGGTGATAAGAAACGCACCGTCCAAAGTGCCAAAGCCCGGCAGAATTATTTGCCATGGCAGCAGCGTTCCGGCAAAAAAGCTGGCGCGCAATATTTCCGCCGCCGCGTCAGACAAAAACACGCCATTGCCAGAAAGTTGCGCGGTTTTAACCCCGCCATCGGCCAGCAATTCGCGCCAGCCCGGTGACAAGCTATGGGTGATGTCAACACTGGCGGCGTTTAGCCTGATGGCAGTGGTGCGAAAGCCGCCAATGGTGACAAAACCACCGCCATTGTCGATTTTCAACAATAAATCTTTCCCCTTCTGGGCTGTCATAATTTGCTCCTAAACAAGTGGTTGGGTGACGGCGCGAAAACGCAAAACCGCCTGCCATGTCTCGCCATCGCGCAGGCGCAAAATATCGCCAAACACAAAGCGTAAATTGATCAAGCTGTGACCGGTGAGCGTTAAGGCCCTGTCGTGCAGGCCCTCGCGAATGAGGCCGTGAAATTCCTTGACTTCGCGCTGGCCGCCATAAAGCGAAAATGCATGCACGCGCAAATCATGCTCTAACCCACCCGCCAATCCGGGATAGTCCGAAACCCGAACCTCACCGATAACCACATAAGGAAAGATCGGTTCTTGGGGGTGGTGATCATAAAGGCGCGGGGGGCTTCCGATTAGATTTTGCAAGGGCTGCGATTGCGCCAAAGCGTCATAAACCGCCTGTTGCAAAGCGAGGCTCGCATCACTCATAGCTGCGCCTCCACTTCAATCTCAACATAATCGGGCACTGCCTTTTTGCCGCCCGCCCCTTTACCGCTAATCTCGTCGCCCATGGAAATAATGCGAAAATCCGTGCCAAAAAACCGCAAGCCATCAATGCGTGATGGCACCTCTTCGCGCCGCAAGGTGACGCGATAGGCAATACGGGGGCCTTGATGAGGAAAACTGGTGGACGAGCGCCAAGACCGCATGACGCAAGCCCCGCGCAAGACCGCGCCTTCACTCCAGCTTACCGCAGCGCCGCCCATACCGTCCGGAGCTTCCACCCTTTGCAACAGGGTGATGGGTGTATCCAGCTCGCCAATCATAATTGACGCTCCCGATAGCTCTCTAATATGCTGCCAAATTCTGACGGCAGGCCAGTGACTGATTTATCGGCGATACGGTTTTCATAAAAATGCGCCAGTAAAAGCCGCAAAGCCTGTTTCATATCTGCGGGCACGGCGCTGGCATCGCCAAAACCAACCGTAAAGGTAAGGCGTAATTGCGTGCCTTGCTTGAAACCGGTCTCAATAAGCCCGCGCTTGGGCTCCAGAATTTTAATCGCCGAGACATCAATAGCACTCTCGCCAGTTTGCGTAATCTCCACCCCGGCGCTCATCGCGCTGACGGGGGTGCGCAGCAGGCGGGCGCGGCCGCCCTCGCCGACACAAAAATCCTGTTGCCAGCTCTGATCTATGAGCCCCATGGCAAGGCGGGTCTCGACCATCTGCCGCGCTGCAATGATAAGCTCTGCAATTAAACCATCATCGGCGCTATGGGAGACGCGCAAATAAGTCTTTGCCTCAGACAGGCTGAGCGGCTCAGCTATTGGCGGTGTTAAAAGGGTGAGCGCCATCATGGCCTCCAAAACAGGGCGAAAACAAACAACAAAACGAAATGAAAGAGCGATGCGGGCGAATACGCAGCCCGCATCGCCGGCTTCATCAGCTAACCGAGAATTTCAAAAACTTGATAGCTTCGAAATCCTGCACCCCGCCACCAACGCGCTTGGTGGTGTAGAACAATATATAGGGCTTGGCTGAGAAAGGATCGCGCAACACCCGCACACCGGCGCGGTCGACAATCAGATAGCCGCGTTCAAAATCACCAAAGGCAATGCTGAGCGAACCAATGCCAATGCCCGGCATGTCTTCGCTTTCAATTACTGGAAAGCCGAGCAAGGTTGACGGCGCGCCCGCCTGCAAAGATGGCTGCCAGAGATAATTTCCATTGGCATCTTTCAGCTTGCGCAATTCCCCGAGCGTCGTGCGGTTCATCAGAAATTTGCCATTATTGCGATAGGCCTGTTTGGGCGCATAGATGAGATCCATCAAGCTATCGCCGGGGTCTGTTGCAGCAAACGCGCCATCAACACCGGTGGCAATATAACCAAGCGAGCCCCAGCTTTGGGTGCCATCGGCAACAGTTGGATAGGTGGCGAGACCTTTTGGTTGCGTCAGGCCATCGCCATTTACAAAAGCGGCGCTTTCCTGAGCGGCAAATTCCGCCTGCACTTCATCGGCAATCCATTGCTCAATATCAACGATAGAATCATCAAGCAGGGTCTGGGTCGCCGCCGGCATGGCGTAAAGTTCCATGGTCGGGAAATCCACCGCCTGCAATGTCGGGCTGGTGGTTTCCGGACGGACATCGCTTTCGCCCACCCATCCGGCCGCAGAACCGGTCACAGAAACAGGCTTGCGATAGCTATTGGCCCCGATCTGACGGGTCATGGCAATTTGGCGAATGGGGGAGACATCCCGCATGGCGGTGATGATACGCGCTTCGGTTTCATCCGGCGCAAGATAACCGCCATCACTATCAACCCCGACCGACAGGCTTTTGCCTTCAAGAGCAAACAGCGCGGAACTGTCGCCACTGCGCATATAGGCATGA